>NZ_JAKJSN010000075.1:0-17397 GCF_050337005.1 Photobacterium japonica
TTATTTACACACCATTAACCATGTGTTTATTTTGCAACCAATAAATCCGTATGTTGTTTTTAACTACTGCCGTTTATGAAAGAAAATGTCATGCGCATAAAATACTATTAATACGCAACTTTGCGCATCGCCTTTTATATCAACATAGCGTTGGGATTTTTTTCCCATTCTTTTCCCGCTCATGCCGTCAGAACAACACCCTTGCATCACGTTTTATATTATGCGCTGACATGTACTCACTACATTGGCATGGTAAATAACGAAATGGTGATACTTTCACCAATGTATTCACTGAAATCTCGCACTCCCATTATTATTATGTGCCAATTTTGTCCCTCTTTATTGATGATAGTTTCACCAACATGACGATAGACCTTACTAATCAACCACCTGAGTTCACAAAAAACAACCGATTGCGATAAATTTCAAAAATGTCGATCTCAGTTCTGATTTTTTGCAATTGCTCAGGGTTTTCATCTCAGATATAGTGCGCAAGCCTCAAATATGTAAGGCTTTTTTTATGACAACGCGATGTATCGCTGTCATTTTTCCTCTACGAAGATACTTATAAACAGGTAGTTATATGAAGTTATCTAAGCCTCTTGTCGCTTTGTCCGTCACCGTCGCTCTTGCGGGTTGTGTGCAAAACAACACACAGTCAGATGATACGTTCACCTTAACGGTGGCACACATCAACGATACCCATTCAAACTTTGATCCGGTGAAATCGAGCTTCGTAGCGAACGATACCCTTGTTTATAACGAGTTTGGTGGCTACCCTCGCCTTCAAACGATGGCAACGGAATACAAACAAGCCGCGAAAAATGAGAACCGTAGCTTCTTGTTCCTTCACGGTGGTGATGCTTGGCAAGGCAGTGCCTACTTCAAGCTAAACGAAGGCGCGATGAACGCGGAGTTGCTAAGCCAAATGGGTCTTGACGCCATGGCGTTGGGTAACCATGAATTTGATCTAAACAACACCAAGCTAAACCAATTTATCAGCGACATTAACTTCCCTGTCGTTGCCGCGAATATCGACACCAGCAACGATCCTGATCTGAAAGATCAAACGAACCTGAAGCCGTTTGTGCTTTTTGCTTTCGACGGCAACACCAAAACCCCAATCACCGACATCAACAACCTGCCAGCAGACAAAGACATTGTTGCCGTGTTCGGGATTGCCCTTGATGACATGCCAAACCTTGCACCTAACACAGGCAAAGTAGAATTTGCCGACATGGTGACGTCTGCACAAGCAACTGTTGATATGCTAAAGGCGAAAGGCGTAAACAACGTTATCGCACTGACCCACATCGGTAATGCGGTAGACGTTGACGTGGCATCAAAAGTGAACGGTATCGACCTGATCGTTGGCGGTCACTCGCACACGCTGTTAGGCGACTTCACCAACATCGGTCACGATCGTGCGGGTACTTACGCACAAATGGTGAAAAACCCGAACGGCATCACTCAAACATGTGTCGTACAAGCAGGTGAATACGCGCAAGCTATCGGCCAGCTGGATGTCAGCTTTGATCAGCAAGGCAACATCACACAGTGTGCCGGCCTGAACACCCTGCTGACCAATGATGAATACTTCCATTCACCAATGCGTGAAGCTGACAGCAAGTTCAGCGCAGATGAAACGGCGGATGTTGTTGAGTTTGTGGAAGGTGAGAAAAACATCGCAATCACGGCAGAAGAAGCAGCGATGCGCAGCTTGATCGACAGCAAATACAAGCCAGCTGTTGATAAAGCGTACGGCAAAGTGATTGCACAGGTACCGGTTGAGATCCGCCATGAGCGTCGCCCTGGTGATCGCGGTACAGACAAACACGGTTCAGATGTCGCCCCTATCTTGGCAGAAGGTCAGTACTTCTGGGCGAACTCACCTGAAGTTCAAGCGTTGACTGGCATGAAAGTTGACTTCGCGCTGATCGGTGCGGGCGGTATCCGTAAGAACATTGAAGCGGGCGAATACCGCGAAGGTAACATCGCGCTAGAGTTGATCCCTTTCTCTAACTTCATGTCTGTTGTGCCGGTGAAAGGCAGCGTGATCACCTCGCTGATTGAAAGTACAGTGAGCGCGACGCTACCTGAAGGCGCACACGCGGGTAAATTCCCTTACGGCGGCCATATCCGTTACCAGTTCACAGAAACCACCGCGCACAAAACAGGCAAGCTAGATTTCGTTGAAATCATGACTGGCACCACCGAGAAACCGGTTTGGACCCCAATTGATACTAACAAAACCTACAATGTCGCGATCAACAACTACAACGCTACCGGTAACGACGGTTGGACACCGCTATTCAACGCACAGAAGAAAGATTCTGGCCGTGTTGACTTAGCGTATGTGGACAACAAGCTGACCGCTTTCCCTGTAAAGCACATTGAAAGTGTGAACGGCAAATACAAAGTACGCTACGAAGGTTCGGCGCCGAACTGTAAAGCGGACAACACCCGTTGTAACACCGATGCACAAGCCGTGATTGACTACATGGCGGACAACACGCCAGTACTTAAGCCATTGCCGTATGACGTGGTAACGTTCAACCGCGCCAACTGATCTGCCATGTTCTGACACCCCAATGTCAGACATTTATGCAAAGGGCCTGTTCGCAGGCCCTTTTTTATGCAGATATTTTGCGCGGCCAGAAGCGCTTCACCGCATAAGGCTTTATCCCGCCCCCATGGTCTATTACACTACCCCGCGGCTTGATAATACGCAGTACGTAACATTCGCTTGAACGGCTAAGGACACACTGAATGCAACAAGTAACCATTGCTCCAAATCCACAGATTGCCACTATCTTCCAAAAATGGGCAGAAGACTGGGCCAAAGATGCACAAAGCGATCAGAAAGACACGGCAAACAAATTCCATACCGTGTACAACATTGCCGCAAACATGTTTCAAAAAGGTGGTGATGTCGATTTACAAATCTTGCATGCGCTATTTGAAGACTGTAAGCAGAAGCTTGAAAATGCACAGGCGATGAGCGCCAAAGTAAAAGCGGCATTGAACGAAGATGATCCTCGTGCGCAAGCGATCATCAGTAAAATCAACCTGACTGCCAACGATGCCTCACACGTAGTCCGTTATTTAGGTCAGCTATTGAAGCCTGCGGCGTAATTGCCTCTGCGACCTTTTTATGATTCACCACCCTGTCGGTGGTGAGTCCACGTCTCCTGCCCCGCTTTCATTCTCACTGATAATCACTCTCCTCGTCATAGTTCCTGATTCTGTGCTGACATCACGCGCAACGAAAAGTTTGAAATGCATCAAAACCCAAAATTTTGTATATTGTTTTTTATCCCAGAGAGGCAGAGCGTAGTGATCTCGCGATCTGTATTTCAAGGACAAGAATGAAAAAGACACTGGCATTGAGCATCAGCAGCGTTGTAGCGCTGCTCATCTCAACGAGCACGTTGGCTGACAATAACCAAAAACAGCTGGCCGACAGCATCCTCGCTTCGCCTACGCTAAGCTGTTTGGGAACAGAACCCTTCTGGGGAATCGATGTCAAAGGCAAAGCACTGATCTTTTCTGATTTAGGTGGAGAGCAAACCCTTTTCAACATCAATTTCTACAGTAGCAGTATCAACCATACTAACCGCTGGGTCATGCAAGCTATCAACAAAGACGCAGAGCAACCCATCTCTCTTGCCCTGTATGAAACCGGTGAGTGCACGGATGACATGAGTGATTTTCGCTATCAACACGAAGTGATTGTGACGATGCCAGATCACGCCGTTTACAGTGGGTGTTGTAATCGCCTGCCGTTGAAAGACGGTGGCGGACAATAAGCAACAAAACAGACAAAAATCCAAGTGAAAAATCCACAAAAAAGGCATCCACACGGGATGCCTTTGGGTACTGATTTTATGGTGGTTTCATTCAGCGTGTGACGCTGCTTTTTCTCGCTGACGAAAAGTCGATTTTGGCTGGAAAAACTCACACGCCGCCCGTGTGGCTAACGTGGGTTGCTCCCACGCACCACACAAGTCTTTAAGGTTATCCGCAGTACGGGTAAACTGACGACACTGACCGCACTTATTCATTGTCGAACACACTCATCATTATTGCTTGGCTAAACGCGTTGTCTGTCCATAGTGTGTACTTTTAAACGACTTAATCACATCACCAATTTCCTGAATGAAAACGATGTAGAAAAGAGGGAAAAGGCTATTCATCACAAGAAAGTAGCTCACTTTGTAGCGAAACGGTGTCTCACCGTTTTCAGACATATCAAACAACATCACGCCGCGCCAAACCTGTAGAACAAGCAAGCCGAGCGTTACAAGCGTACCAATCAAAAGGTAAATTAAGAACAATATTGAGAATAAAAAAGACATACAACGCATCCTTGGTTTTATATAACAACATGCACGGCCATTACTTGCCGAGTCTGCTCTCGCTGCTTCACGTAATGTGATTGGTATGCCAACATGAGCGTTAACGAATTTACCAGTTCTGATTACCGGATAAACAAAAATAAGGCTTTACCCTTCACCCAATATCTAAATTGAGAGAAGGTATTCATCATTATACAAATAACAGATCTATCATTAATGTGATAGGCTCTGAATCATGTCATTCACTTTGTCCCCAACGCATGATTCAAACCATCCGCTAGCCGATACCCCGCCAGCGCCAATCGCTTTTCTACGACGGCTTGTCCCTGCTGAATATAGGTTTGAGTCGGTTGCGCGTTTTGCTTCACGCTATACACCAAAGGTGCCAACTGCTCACTTTCCTCAATCCATCGTGCTACATCACCGGGTTGGCCCAAGGTGAGCGTGGCTTTCGGATACTCTTGCTGCAACGCAGTCACTAATTCCAACACCTGTTGTTTATCGTCTAACAGTCCTAAGCCGTCATCCCATAAATGATGCAGGTTTTTCTTTGGCCCCTTCAGGGTGTATTTATTGCCCCCTAAATCTGACTTGCACCAATACTTACTCAAACTGGTGGCCACGGTATGTAAGGGCTGATGCGCATCTCCGGTAAGGTGGGCAATAAACATCAAGCTCGCCGCTTGTGGGTGTCCATTAAAATCCGCATACAGTGCCTGAGTGGCTAATTGAATATTGGGTTTACGGACAAAATTACACTGACTGTTAGTTGGGTAGACCGCATTAATGTAATGCCATTGATTGGTTTTTTTCTCGTCCCACCGATTCAGCGAGGGTGGCATTGCCTCCCCCATCTGTTGCCAGACGCTTTGGGCGGGTTGTTTGCGAATCATATCCGGCACAACCGCGAGTTGGGCAAACGCACTCACGTCTTTATAACTGCCGATGATATGTTGGGTTTTCTTCGGTAATGCGTTCACCGCCTTCGCCGTAAGTGCATCCACCTTGTCACGCGCCACCGGTGTCAGATTTTGATAGGCAATTTCCGCCACAATCACATGGCCTTCAAAGTTCCATGCTTGTACGGGCAATGGCAAAGCACTTAATGGCATCAACGCTGCGGCTGCGAGCAACGATTTACTGTTTATCACCATGACTCATACTCCGCCTTTCGTTATTGTTTGCTGTCGATAGGCTGCGTTCGCCACGAAAAAAGATCGCTTAATCGGTGCCCATGATAATGTTCAGGACAGTGGATACGACGATAATTCACTACAATACCAATCACAGCAGGTACGGCGAATAAACACAATGCTGTCTGAAACAGGTTTTCAGCCCCTGAGCGGAAAATGATAAAACCATTAAACGCACACAACGCCAGTAATACTGCGTTAGCTCTGATAGCCCAGCGCGCTAATTGAATGTACCCCTGCCAGTCATACACTTTCCAATTCAGATGAAAAGTCAGACAGTGCGGACATAATCGGGACAATGGGATATCGGCCAGCTCTGCATGACAACTGGGGCAACGGGCTTTTTTCATTTCAACGCTCCCTCTTACTTAACACCTTGAGGCGAATCGGCTTGAGTCGTATCACCTTGAGTAGCATGCTCTTCAGTTACATGATCTTCTGCCAAATACTCTTCCAACAATTCAACATCTACCGTAAATCCTTCGCGCGTTTTCACCGCCACGTAAAACGCTGCATTCAGGGCTGAATAAAGATCACTGTAACGCGGCGAAAGCTCTCGTACTGCATAATGACCAAAGGTGAGCGAATGCAGGCGCTGATGATCGGTGTTTTCTCCAGAAAAATATGCGACCAGCCACGTCAACTCCGTTTCCACAGAGGAATGGATTGGCGCGATAAATGCGGCGGGGTAAGCGTGCAACAGCGCAAGCGCCTGTTTGCACACAGCCATTTTTAGTGCTTCCTGACTCATTTTTCCACTCCTTCTCTATGTCCTTGTCTCAGTATCCACAGTCGCACCGACACGCACAACCTATTAACCGCTAAAATTCCCTCTTGTGCCCGAAGCCCGATGCAAAACGTGCAACAGCGTTTTCTCACTGACAACACAACAACAAATAGCGGTAAAACGCTAGCATTTCAATATTGAACAATTTAATTGCCCAAAAACACCCAGATCATGTACATTTTTATGTTGCAAACGTTTCCGCAGGCGTTAGAATCCCCCGCAATCGTTTACCCTGTAGTTTGTGAGTGTATTATGTCGACCCCTAAAATGAATCTAGATTCATTTTTCAAAATCACGGAACGCGGCAGTAGCGTCCGTCAAGAAATCCTCGCTGGATTAACCACTTTCTTAGCGATGGTCTATTCCGTGATTGTTGTGCCTACCATGCTAAGTGCCGCTGGTTTTGATGCTGGCGCAACCTTTGTTGCCACCTGTTTGGTCGCGGCTTTTGGTTCACTCGTGATGGGCTTGTGGGTCAACCTACCACTGGCGATTGGTTGTGCCATTTCATTAACTGCATTCACCGCATTCAGTCTTGTATTGGGCCAGAACGTACCGGTACCGGTCGCGTTAGGCGCCGTCTTCCTAATGGGTGTCATTTTCACCCTTATCAGTGTGACGGGTGTCCGTACGTGGATTTTGAATAACATGCCATTTGGTATCGCACACGGTACTGGCATCGGCATCGGCTTATTCTTACTGCTTATTGCCGCGAACGGCACTGGCTTGATCGTGAAAAACGCAGGTGCAGGTTTGCCCGTTGCACTGGGCGACATTACGTCTTTCCCGGTATTGATGACGATGCTTGGTTTGGCGGCCATTTTAGGCCTTGAAAAGCGTAAAGTGCCTGGCGGTATTTTAATGGTGATCATCGTACTGTCTGTACTTGGCCTCATTTTTGATGAAAACGTCAAATACCAAGGCTTATTCGCCCTGCCGTCACTGGCGACCGCCAATGGCGAATCGCTCATTTTCTCAATGGATGTCAAAGGCGCACTGAGCGCGGCCGTATTGCCTTCCGTACTGGCACTGGTCATGACTGCGATTTTTGATGCCACTGGCACCATTCGCGCGATTGCCGGCCAAGCCAACCTGCTGGACAAAAACGGTAACATCATCAATGGCGGAAAAGCACTGACCGCTGACTCAATGAGTTCTGCGTTTTCAGGTTTAGTGGGCGGCGCCCCTGCTGCGGTTTACATTGAATCGGCGGCGGGTACGGCGGCAGGCGGTAAAACAGGCTTGACTGCTAGTGTGGTTGGCTGCCTGTTCTTACTGACGATTTTCTTATCGCCACTGAGCTACCTTGTACCCGTTTACGCAACAGCACCTGCTCTGATGTATGTGGGCCTATTGATGCTGAGCAACGTCAGTAAGCTTGATTTTGATGACTTCGTGGATGCGATGTCAGGCTTGATCTGTGCGGTGTTTATCATTCTGAGCGGCAACATCGTGACAGGTATCATGCTGGGCTTTGTTAGCTTGGTGATTGGCCGCCTATTCTCGGGTGAAGTAAAAAAACTGAACGTAGGCACCGTGGTGATCTGCATCGTATTGGTGGTGTTCTACTTAGGTGGCTGGGCGATTTAAATACCTCTCTTCCCCCTCTTTTTTCACCACGAATACCCAAGCAAAAACGCCGATCGCATTCCCCCTGCGATCGGCGTTTTTCTATTCTGCTTACTGATGCGATATCTACACCGTTAGTTGCCGTTATTGTTCGGGTTGTTAAGATCGATTCGTGTAAACTGCCCTCTCAAGCGAAAAGGGATCGAGAGAATAAACACCGATAGTAACAACAAAGACCAACGTGAAAACTGCTCAGCAACAAGAAACTGATTACCATTCGTACTCATGAATAAATGGGTCAAATAATCAATCGGACCAGTCACCATGTACCACACCCCATAGATAGTCCATTGAAGTACATCAAGAGGAAGAAAAAGAACAAATTCAAGCATACCCATCATACTGTCATCGTAAAGATAATCGACATTGGCCACAAACCAAAATCGCACGTCATACAACGTAAAAACGGCCAATAAACCTAACCATGCAAACAACCGGCGTCTGATCACACTGTGGCGATATGTCACCTGTATATACGTCACCCACGAAAAAGCAATCACCATTGCAGCAAAGAAAAAGCATGCCGTTATCAGCATATCTTTAAATAATATCGGTTCAGCAATATAAGACGGCTTATCAAATAGACTGCTAAACAGTAAATTAGCCGTAATACTCCCAACGATCATTAATACCGTCACACACACTGCAATAATGAATGCTTTGCCTATCCGTGATTTCGTCGACAAACTATGCATATCGAATCGTTTAAATTTAAGATACAAAAAAACAATCAATCCAGCTGAAAAGCCAGAAACAATCAACGCCATGATGATCAATAAGGTTTGAACATCAATTCGACCACGTATATCTATTGGGGAGGTCATAACAATATTTTCCTGATTGCACAAATTATCGCTCATCATTTATCTATCAATGACAACTTGCACGCGAAAAACACACCAATGACAAACTTTACAGCCGAATTCACAAGTCGGATGCATATCAATTGAAAGCTGAGACAAACCGCCCCAGCAAGGTAGTTGCAAACACATCCATCTATTCGATATCACTTCGGTTGATAGATCTCGTCCACCCAGATTTCATTGATTTCATCGGCTTGTTACTGTGCACTATACCGCTTGGGGCATCTATGACTTTTCGCACAGACAAATTCAGCATCGCTGTACGCCATAACGCATATTCCCCCGCAATGTGTAAACAGGGGGCCTCCCCTATACGAACCGTGTAATCTTTTACTGTTGCTTCAATATCATGGGTTGATATAGCAAGATGTAACTTATCCATGTGCATATCCTTGAAACGCTTATGTGCACCACATAACGAACCAGACCAAGCCGAACTTAAACAAAAAGCGGCTTCACATGTGGCTTTCTGATGTACACCAAAATAAACACGGCTAAAGCGATACTGATACACTGCATGATCGTGTTACCCACCGTCATTTCAGAACCCGGGAAAATAGGAAATATCGACGCGGCCCCCATGGGTATAGATAACCCATACAAGCCATTGGTCAGTGACCAACCCCAGCGCTTGAGAGTCAAAAAGCCAAAGACTGACGCGAGTAAGCCGATACCCAGTATCACACTCACCACTGCCATAGCCAATATCCATGGTGGAAAGCCATGCATTGATGAAGACAACACCAAAAGTCCCCCACCTCCCATCGTGCTCAATATTCCACCAAAACCGCTATACACAGCGATCACGGTAATACCGGTAGGCTTCTTTTTATTACTCATTATCACTCCTTGATTATGTGACTATCGCCGTTCACTGAAAATACAAGAGATAGGTTTCAAGCTATCATGAATACCTGTCAACGCGTCGTCTGCTTTTCCAATATCATCTCATACTGTGATTTAGGCGCATCAAAGTACGTGGCATGAACATAAGCATGCCAATCTTTCAATAAGGCGTCCATAGGCATATTTGTCACCTTCGTGATATCACCATTGTTTTTTATAAGGGTGAGTAGCGCCTCTTCACCCCATTTTTTATCAATATATTCACCAATGGTATAACCTAATTCATAAATAGCAGCGCTTTGATTAAAATTCGCATTTAAATCATTTACAAGATAATCAAAACGGTCGCGAATTAAATGCAAGCGATTCGCGTAATACCACACAGGTTCCGATTCATAAATGGCAATCGCCTCCCATAACCAACGCGGATTATTGGCAAAGGCAGGATTCACTTTCAATGTCACTAAATGGACAAATTCATGTAACGCTGTCTGCGCCGTTTGGCCTTCTGTGTAGAGTAATCTAAGTTCATTTTTAAACACATACCCCGTCGAACCCGGAAACTGAACACCCAGCGCGTCCTTCTGTGCGGCTAAATAGTCTCCTCCGCTCTTCCACACACGCACGGTTGTGGATGGCATGGCCGCAAGTTTAAAGTCCGCCAATAAACGCGGGGTATTATTCGACAGTGTCTGGTGGATAGCGGGAATAACAGATGCTGGCAGTTCATTATACAAAACGTACTTAAACGCGCCTTTATCGGAAACATAGCAATCATCACAGGTTTCAGACGCATTCACCCATGATGAAAGACAGACCAACAAAGTGGCAAGAGCGGTGACCACGCCATGATGTAAGCGTACATGAAACATGAGTTTGATCCTCTTTTTTATCTTTATGACCGCGTTCCACACTATCAATTTTTTATCGATTGATGAAACACTTACAGACATAAAGACAAGAGGATGCACTAACATTCTGATGTAATAAGCGCGCATATTACATCGCCATCACATACTGATACACCACGTAATAAACTGACAGGTACCATATTGTCGACGGAGCCATAAATACATGTAATTTCGTTTTTCTTACTTTTTCACGGTACTTTTTACTGTCGCTTTTATATTCTGCATAAAATCTCGGAAGTGTGGCATAAAATTAACAAAGAGCGGATGCTTACGATCTGCCATCATCACGGGTCCTAATAAACGCAATGCAACACCCACTCTGGTTGCATCATTGGCGTCCAATCCGCTGCCTTGCTTTAATTTTTCGACAATTTCCAGCATATCTTCGCGGTCTTGAACCATAAACGTCAGTGTTTTCTCTTCTTCAATCCCGACCTCTTCAATGGTGATACGGTATTCATGGCCACGTTTTTTAGCGGGTGTTGCGGCTAAAGAAGCGGCGGTGTCTGTCTCTGTATTTTTCATCTCGGTTTCCTGTGCAGTCTGTGTCTTTAATGCTTGATCGTCTGAAAGTTCAAGGTCCTGTACATCGTTTTTTTGTGCTTTCATCATTTTCTCCGCAAATTACATTAGCGATTTAAAAACTGTTTGATTTTAGGTTTTACGGTAATTGCCATGATTGGCATAACCACAAGGCTAACAGGTAATGCAGCCATGAGCCCACTCCACCATCCCGCCATAAGCTGTTGATAATCTGTAAAACCAAAGTGACTGGCGGCTGCCATAAAGGCCACGATGGACTCCATCACACAGGCCATGATCAACCCAATAACTATATTGCGAGTGGTCTCTTTGGCATGAGGCATGACGTAGCCGACCAGACGACTCACGACCCAGAGACTCATTAAGGCAAGAGGCTTTACCGTCAATATGACCGTGCCAAATGCACGCAACCAATCTAACCAAAAGGAGTCCGTCATCCCTACCGTACGGTAGGTCATCACGCCAGTTAACAGGCCGCACATACAACTCATAATGGCAATCAACACCAGTACGCGTGACAATGCCCAGCGTGAAGGCAGTTGTGTGGGTTGATTTTCAGGTTCCTTTTTTGCCACTTCTGTAGTTAACGCATTATTCACGCGTAATCTCCTACGGGATACGGTTTACTTGGTAATAAGCTGGACAATGACATGGTTAAAAATCCTTGTACTTGCACACGTCGAGCTTTAAGTTGATAATGTCAACTATAGACCCAGTAGTTGATATTATCAACCATATTTTCAAGGTTCACGTTATGACTCATGACACATCGTTAGATAGCTTGTTTCAACTCGTTCATATCATGAAGCGTCAAGTCCATGATCATATTGAACAATTAGGCTTACCTTTAGCACCGATGCACATACGTGCGATTAAAATCATTGAGCGGAAATCACCGTGTACCGCGAATGACATTGTGCAATTTTTACAGCGCGACAAAGCGCAAGTGACGCGCTTGCTCAATACACTGATTGAGCAAGGCTATATAGAAAAGGCCCCAAATCCGGACGATAAACGCAGCCAACGCCTGCTGCTCACCGATAATGGTATGAGCATCATGGCACAGATAAATGACATAGATAAACAGATGGGACAGCAACTCACTCAAGGAGTCACATCAGAAGATTTAGCAGCATTGCAGCGTATAACGGAAAAGATGGCGGCGAACCTACGTTAGCTATTTCTGCCCATATCCCCAATCACCCGCGATACATTGATCTGCGAAATAATGATCTGCGAAATAACGATTTGCAATAGAACGACCCGCACGTTAAGAGTGACTTAACGTGCGGGTATGATTTACTCAGCGGTAGCCACTTATCTCAAAGATCGATATACAAGCGCAGCATGTCTTTATGCTGTATACCGTTTTCAAAAATGGGTTCTGCGTAATGGGTAAGAAAATGATCTTTGATCACCGCATCGACTCGAAATCCCATTTTTTGGTAATACGTCAATTGATAACCAAACGTCCCCGTTCCCAACTCAACCCGTTGTACTTTTTTCTTGGCTAATGCTGCCAATGTAAATCGCAACATGTCAGAGCCAATGCCCAGCTGCTGATACTCAGGCCATACTGCAACATTGTATATTTCAGCGCAGCCATCATGGATTAATTTAGCCACACAGACGCCGACAATACTGCCATCAAGCATGGCAGCAAAACACCATGAATCATTCAAATAGGATTGAACATGATGCTCACAAGGATCGGCTTCAAGCAGAAGCTGCATCGGGATATCTACGGCGTCGACCTCTAAATATTTCATACTTTCTCATGATAAATAATGAATGGTAATGAAAGAACCTGCCTACCCAACTCACTATCCGGATAACCTCGCGGCGATCACGGATCGGTATATTGTTACCACCGAAAAAAACGCAAAAAAACGTGACACCCATTCCAAAAAATCACGAATACTTCACGTTCGATGCCCTATAGTGCCAGAACAAACCAGCCACATCTGGCTGAAAACAAAAACACATTGCATCACTAGCTAAAAGGCCACTAAGAGCCATGAGTCATTCAAAGAAAGTTAATCATCAGCGTCGTCCTCAATTTGAACAAACACAAAAGCGCATTGTGAAAGCCAAAGATTTGAGCGAACTGATCGTTCGTGTTCAAGGCGTCAGGAAAAAGGAAGACTGAAATAAAAAACGCACAGTAAAGAGAGCGATCTCCCCTTACTGTGCGCTTTAATCAAAGAGAACACACAAGGATTACAAGGATTGCCAGCCTTTAAACACCAGGTTCGGTGGTGACGTGGTTGTTACTTTCCCCACTTCTGCATCCCCAATCGCTTCATCGTAATGAATGCCGCCAGCCCCAGTCACGCTGACCGATTTTCCTAGCAAAGCCCCTTTAAACCCAACGCTTGAGCTGATGGCGATATCCGTTAGCGGCGCATAAATCGCCGCGTAAACTTGTTCTACACCACCGGTTATATAGACGCCCGTACCACTGTAAGAACTGAAGATTGAGAACACCGGTAAGCCATCCGCCGTTAAGCCATGCGTCGGCGTTAATACTTCTGAACCAGCACCGATAATCAAGTCACCTTTTACGAGAAGGGTCAGGCTGCTGTTATCAGGAATCGTCAGTGTGCTCGCCCCCGACATAATGAAGTTACCCTTCACAAACATGAAAACATTATGCCCCGCTTTCACCGCTAACTTACCGTTAATGTTCGCGTTGTCATACATTAATATCGGCTGTGTCACACTGATAAAGGGCGCATTACGGGCAGCAATGGGGGACGGTTTTGTGCTCGCCGAACCAGGCCAATGCGTAAACTCCCCCAACGTATTACTCAGTGTGTAAAGGGTCGTATCGCCACCGGTATCATTCACATCAAGATCTTTGGCGTGATCGGCGAAAGACTCAACCGTTAGTAGCTGGTTTTCAATGTCTAAGGGATCACAAGTCATATCATTGGGATCATTGATATCAACAACCCCATCATCGATAGGGATCATGTCTACCATAGGCACAAGGGCAATCTCAGGCTCCGGCGGGTCAACTTTATACGGTGGATTCAAATAATCAGAATCGGGGGCACCCGACCATTCTTTGGCGAAACTCCCCACCCCTGCATAAGCCAAATTATCATGATGAATGACAGCATTCGTAGTCAATAAAGAGACGTTTTGCTTGGATTTTACGCCATTCACACTGCCCTCATATTGCGAATAATTGCTGTACGTTTGCGCAACACCCCAGGTGGTCACCTGACGCAGCGTAATATCGCCATTGGACAAAATATCACCGCCAATACTCTCACCAGTCGCAGTTACATACCCAGCCGAAATAATGTTACCGCCGACCTTGGTTTGCTCAATCTTAACGTAGTTATTCGCATGAATTGACCCCGCCACGGCACCATTTCTTTGATTGAAATGCTGATAGGAAAATACATCCCCCCCAATGGTGCTATTGTTGAACATATTGATGGTGCCATTACTGCTGAGATTCCCCGTAATATGCGCAGAGCCCCCAAATTCCACGTTCCCGACAGCAATGACATTCCCATCAATCTTGCCGGTGCCCGATAATTCAACCAAGTCATTCGCGTTCAGCGTTCGGACCGTCACGTTCCCTGCGATATTCGGCTCACCATCAGGCTTGAGTGCGCCATAATCACCCAGCGCTGAGTTATAACTGTTAATTTTACCGCTGCCGCTGAGCGCTACACGATCGCACCCTACAATACCGCGCCCAAATGCCGACGATGAGGTAGACGTTGAACTCTCCAGTTCAAAATTGGCCTTTAACACCGTTTTACCATCAAAGCGCAACCCATCACTTTGTAATACCAACTTATTGGTGCCTGCCGCGGCATCAATGGTCAACGCATACGTCATATCGGTTATGCCGGGGGCGCTACCGGTTGTTTCCATCCCGGCAAGGAGCACGTCCAACGTTTTATCTGGGTGTAGCGCAAGTTGCTCATTGAGATAGTCATAGGTATCAAACACCCCTTTTTCTGCCACCAAACGTGCATTGGTCTTTTTCTGAAAGTTACCGCTTAAACGCTCTTGGGTAACATTGTCTTTTAGGGAGTTTAATACCAATCCACCGGCCATCATGCTTAATATCAGCACACTAATTAAGGCGAAGCCGCGTTCTTTTTTCTGTTTCTGTGAAGCGTTCTGTTTCGCGGAATAATGCTTTAAGCGTAACGTTTGCACGTCTAACCTCCTGTCGCCTTTGCCAGAATAATACCCGTCAGGGCGATATCAATTTTGACTGGTGATGCTGCACCTATACCGGCCGACTCACCATGTTGTGCCTGTGGGGTCACGGTGATAGACACCAAATTGTTTGTTCTTTCAAATGCAATATCTTGTAAGCCCGTTAAAATGGTTTGCAGATGACCGCCTATATCACACTGTAAATGCACACCACTATGACTGTATGTTTCGGTATAAGCCGCCGTTGGGCGTGATCCATCACATGCGACGGTATTCGCAGCCTGTTTCGTTTCTAAATGACCCGGATGATGAATAATGACATGCCTCGCCTGTTTCAGACTGCGGGTAAATGTCTGCGTGCTGAATCGCAGTACCTCTTGGGCATTCTCTATATTTTTACTGCTTTGAATCACCCCTTTTATTGAGGCGTAGCCCATGATTACGCCCATAAGAAGTATCATGCTCACCGACATCCCAATTAATAATTCAACCAAAGTAAAACCTGAATTTCTTTTCATTTTAAATGGCATGGCAACGACTCGGTAACTTAGGGAAGGTGGCATTAACATTGATCTGGTTATCGTTTATGGTTGTATCTTCATTATTAATACGTTTATCTGTCCACTTCACATTTACCGTGAAATTATTACTGAACGCATTGGCTTCTGCCCCAATCAGTCGCATTTGGTAACCGGTTAACTGTGGGGATAACGTATTATCAATGTAGGGTTGATCAAACGCTTTCACACCATGCTGAATTTCACACACATCCCCCCATACACGTTCAACCACATTATTGGCTTGAATCATTGCCAAGGTGTATTGAAAGCTATTGTTGGCATATTGCAGGGATTTAAGTTGTCCGGCCGCTAAGGCCAGTAATGCAACGCTAGAAATAAATAAAGCAACCAACGCCTCAATGAGTGAAAATCCCCGTTGCGGTTTATATCGTTGTGTCATGAACAACTCGCCTCCTTTTTTATCACGCTTTGGCCACTGGAAAAGAGACACAAATGACGATCACTGGTTTGGCTATCACCATCAGTAATGGTCAAGTGGCCGGTAGGCATGGTGCCCGTTTTCGAAATCGTGATATTTCTTAAATTGCTCACAGTAACGGTTGGATGTGTCGGCATAAATTCAGCCAGTGTTTCTTCTTCTGGGGTGCCTATATTGATTTTGACGAGCCATTTCGTATCAACCACCACCAAATCAATTTGGCTGGCACGTTTTGCAGCTTCACTGCGCGCAAACTTTACGACACTATGTAATTGGTTGGCATTGGTCACAATGCGCTCACGCTTCACCTGTGCAGAGAAAGACGGGATAGCCACCGTAGCTAAAATACTGACAATCGATACCGTCACCAGCATCTCTAATACCGTAAAACCACCGCGTTTCACGTTACTGACCTTTCGTTTTTTCATCACATCTACCTCCAACAGCCTGTCGTAACGGCCGTTTTTTGTCCGCGATGATCGATACTCATATCGCCACATTCATCATTCACTTGTACACCTTGTGGGACAGCGGTGAGTGTAAACGTCAAAGAGTCGTTCGTATTACCTGCCGTCAACGCTGAGGCGGTAGAAGCGGTATAGGTAAAACGGTAATTCTCCGTTTCAGTGATCGTAAAATCGTCGGGATATCCCCCCAAACGAGTAAATTGCCGCTCTAAAGTACCCACTTGCTGTAATAAAAACTGCTGCACGTCGGCACGGCGAGCCTCTTGCACGTGCTGCGTATAGGCAGGGACTGCAATCGCCATTAACACCCCAACAATGGCAACAACGAACATTAATTCAATTAAGGTAAATCCTTTTTCACGTGCCTTCATGTTAGCCTCGATGCTACTCAACCGAATATTACAATTTTGTTAAAATGTAACAGCGAGAATAGCGATCGTGTTTCAAATTGTAAATATGCACAAAGATAATTAATTGATACCCTGCAGGAATTTATATTCTATTTAATATAACAGAGGGGAATTCACAATTGATAATAAATACAGTAAATATCACTGGTATAGTTGATTATTTATTGTCTTAATAGCAGCATATTAATCAGTATATACAC
>NZ_JAKJSN010000076.1:0-16802 GCF_050337005.1 Photobacterium japonica
AGTATAAACAAAATAATACACTATTCATAAAGAAATAGCGTCTATTAACAATAGACGCTGAACAGGGCTGTTATATCGAGCTATATAAATAGCAGCATGCATTCTCATATGAGAGAGCGGGCGGAAGTATGGCAACAACTACGCTTAGTGGGGGTGTGGTTGGCAAGGTTAATGCGATGAAAGTGTGTCGAATGCGATGGGTGGCGCTGAAGCTGGGACTCGCGGTTATGGCCGTGGAAGCGGCAGAGCATGATGACATCGCTATCAACCTTGATCGCTATGTGAAACAAGCGGTAGAAAAAGGGTTACCCGGCGCATCGTTGGCCGTCATCATTAATGGTGATATTCGCTTACTCAGAGGTTACGGTGTCACTAAAGTGGGCGGTGATGAGAAAGTGAACTCCGCGACGGTGTACCCGCTGGCGTCAATTTCTAAAACGTTTGCCTCCGCCGCCGTGTCGATATTGGTCGATCAAGGGGTGATAGAGTGGGATACGCATGTTGTCCCTTACCTTGACGACGTCACGTTCAGCGACAAAACCCTCGGCAAAGCCGTCACGCTAAGGCATGTGTTGTCTCACACCAGTGGGCTAGTGCCCCAAGCGTATTCTGATCTGTTAGAAGACAATGTGCGATATGGCCGTATTTTACAAATGATGCCTCGCGTGAAGTTTGTCTGTGATCCCGGCAAGTGCTATGGCTACCAAAACATCGTGTATAACTTGGCGGCCGATATGCTGACGCTCGCCGCGGGGATGGATTATGCCACGTTCGTCCGAGAACAAATGTTTATCCCTCTCGGTATGCAGCACGCTTCCTATGGCTTAGATGGGTTGAAAGAAACGCAGAATAAAGTGACGCCCCATGTCAGGGTGAAAGCAGGCTGGGCTGCGGTAAAACCAGCACCGTATTATTATCGCGTGCCCGCGGCGGCGGGAGTGAATGCCAGTGCGCAAGATCTCGCCAAATGGATGTTGGCACAGTTTGGGTATTATCCGACCGTGTTGAACCCAGATTTACTCGCTATCATGCATAAGCCACACATTCGGGCAAATCAATACCGCTACCGTGCCAAACTTAGCAATGTGTATTACGGCTTAGGCTGGCGCACTTTTGATTACAAAGAGATACGTGGATTTGTACATCATGGCGGCTGGGTGAGAGGGATCCGCACTGAAATGCTGTTTAACCGTCACACCCAAACGGGCATGGTGTTTTTAACCAATAGCGAAACCGTGATAGCCCGCGAGATCGTACTGCGCTTTTTGGATTTGTATGCACGGTATTTTAAGCCAGCACCGTCAACACAATGATAGGCAGGGGGGATGTAAAGGGGGCTAACGTACTTGCGACGTGAGGTTGGCGTCGCAAGTCACAGGAATGATCGGCGTGTTTATTTACTCTCGTGAGACAGCGTTGCGATAGAGTGTTTGCGAGCCTGGCGTTTTTGCTGTCGCTTATTAATGCTCTTCATCCATTTGCCCGTCACTTTTTTCACCAGTGAAGATGGCTCTGCGATAATCCATTTCAATAAGTGGTATTTCACCAGCAAGCGGCGTTTTAGTGTCTGTTTTTTTGTTGGGTTGCGAGCTAAATAGCTGTAGTAACGCTCGATGGTACGGCGTTGACGCATAGCCTGATAAAACGTTGGTTCATTAATCGTATTGTTGATGAACGCTATGACCAGTGGCTTAAGTGCGCGGAAGTTGCTGATGCTCTCAATAACCTGATGACCCACACCGTATAATTTTAGCCACTGTGTGTGGGCTGGATAGCGTTTGGCATGTTCTGTGTCTTGCTGACAAAACGGGTCATAAATCACGGTGAATTGGCATGGATGATTAGGTGATACGGTTGGGGCACTGTCATGTAACAGGGGAGCGAACAGTAGGGCGCGATCAATCTGTAGTAATTGACTGAAATAGGTCACACCAAAACCACCCATACTGGAGCCATAGCCTAATCGCTCAGGGAAACGTTCGATCAACGGCTTCATTGATAATAAGTAGTGCGTTAGCTCGTCACACAGGTAGGAGTGATTTTCATCAATGGTGTTGATGGATAGAATATTGATATTGTTTTTTTTGAAAAACTCAATGCTCCAAGCCGACTCACCCGCATGCACTTGTGCTGAAGAGAGCTTCTTGCCAGCAGGGGCGAAGCTGATCACAAGGGGGTGATTGAAGTCTACAATGTGGAACTGAACAAGTGAACGGCCAATGGTTAAACGTGATGCAGTTTGGAACTCTGTCATAAAAGAATGCTATAGCTACAGGTAAGTCGGAGTAAGATTTTGATTAACAGCATGATAATTTGGCTATTAATATAAATAGTAGTAGCGGATATTAGCATTCAGTATGTGCAGTAAAGATGCTTTTTTGATAGTAGTGTCATTAAGTTGATGTGAGTGACTAAATCTTTGATCCTTATTCCATAAATGCATTGGTAGTGACACATTTTTGATCGTGATTTTTTATGTTTACTTAAAAATATCCCTTGTATCTGTTAACATCCCATTGTAGTTACAGGGGCTGTGCTTGAAAGCGGAACTAAGTAATTTAAGCTTTATAAGCGAATACAAACAATCAAAACCCAGTAGAGAGAACCTATGAGTAAAAAACGGCAAAAAGTGCACTCACAGCAACAGAGAGTGCAGCAGGAAGAAACCGTGTTGCAGAGCGTAAAAAAAGCTGTAACAACGGTGAATGACACCGAGTGTGGTCGTGGTGTGATCCGCGATAATGCATTGAAAGCAGTCGTAACCAGTGTGGTGTTTCGTACCCGCGTCGTTAAAGCGAAGAAAGGAAAGGGCAGTTTTCAGCGTAAAGATAAATATGCAGGACGAGAGTCCTATTCAATGGCGGCGTAGTCGACATTGCATAGGGCTTTTATCGAGCACCAGATTCATATGTCAAAAGCTCGGATATAAAAAATGCTGATGTAAAAAAGCCGCCTGTACAGGCGGCTTTTTTGTGCTTCTTGTTCAACGCATGGCGTTTACGTGCGTGGCTTATTGTACCACTTCACCGCTTTCTACCACGGTTTTACGCACTTTGTCTGCAAATGCCAAGGCTTCATCGCGGATCGCAGTTTCATCAACGGTCAGCATGTTGCGGTCTTGCATCAACACTTTACCGTCAACGATAGTGTGCTTCACGTTGGTCGCGTAAGCCGAGTAAACCAGTGCAGAGTACGGGTTGTAGACTGGTACCATGTTAGGTGCTTTGGTATCGACCACGATAATGTCAGCCAGTTTGCCCGCTTCCAAAGAACCGATCGTGTCTTCCATGTGTAGGGCACGTGCCGCACCAATGGTTGCCATTTCGATCACTTTTACCGGCGGCATTGCTGCGCGGTCTTTGTTGACCAGTTTGTGGACTTTTGCCACTTGGTTGAATTCATCGAACGTACTGATGGTGTTACCCGACATTGGACCATCGGTACCTAGACCGATACGCAGGCCATCATCAAACATCTTCAGAGCAGGCGATACGCCTTTCGCGGATTTGATGTTTGCACTCATGTTGTGTGCTACGCCAACATCGTGTTTTTTCAGTAGCGCGATGTCTTCATCATCGACGTTGATTACGTGTGCACCCACAAGATTCGGTGTCAGAGCACCAATCTCTGCCATGTACTCAACCGGTGATTTACCGCCACTACGCTCGGCAATCACTTGGTTTTCGCGCTCAGATTCTGCCAAGTGGATCATCACTGGCACATCGTATTTCAGTGACAGTTTAGTGATTTTTTGCAGTGTTTCTGTGGTGTTCGTATAAGGTGCGTGTGGGGCAAACGCAGGCGTAATACGCGGGTGATCTTTATATTCTTCAATAAAGTTTACCGCGTACTGGATACCTTCATCCGCATTTGCAGCATCAGCAACCGGGAATTTGATTACGGTTTCGCCCAATACGGCACGCATACCGATTTTATCAACGGTTTTTGCCACTTCATCTTCAAAGTAGTACATGTCGGCATACGTGGTCACGCCACCTTTTACCATTTCCACGTTACCCAGCTGCGCACCAATGCGTACCATGTCGCGAGAGACGAGCTTGCTTTCTAATGGGAAAATGTAGCGGTGAAGACGATCTGGCACATCGTCCGCCATTGAGCGGAATACGGTCATCGACACGTGCGTGTGCGTATTGATCAGACCCGGCATGACAATATCACCGTCTGCATCGATGATTGTCTCTGCTTGGTACTCTTTGATATCTGTCCCGTCGGTAACAGCAAAGATTTTGTTTTCTTTAACTGCAACCAAACCGTTCTCATACACCGTTTTATCGGCGTTCATGGTCAGTACAGTGGCGTTTTTGATCAACAGATCAACATTTTCAATGGCAAAAGCGGATGCACTAGACAGTGTTGCTGCCGCTAAAGAAACAGCAAGAAGGGTTTTCTTGAACATGAGTGACTACTCGACATCGATGGAATGGCGCAGATAATACCTAAAGGCGATGTATTGAAAATCAGTATTGCAATTCAGATTAACGAACTGTGATTGGTGTCACTCTATTGCTTTTTCTATCAAAGAAACAGCGCAATAATTCAGCATGTAAACGTTTGCCTCGGGGTGTTATCCCAGAATGAAGGCGGGAAAGGGTAATAAAGTGTGATGAGTATCCGTTTACTGAAAGTAAGTGAATATTAACGCGCCAAGGTGATGGCTACAGGGCGTAGTGAGACGTCAGTAGGATGTATTTATACACGATTTTCTCACCGTGATCGCGTCGAAGTGGGTGATGGATCGCGTGATAGCCTTCAGACAGGGATAACGTTGCCAGCTGTTGGGGTAAATGGGTCTCTGTGGCTTGCAGGCGGATCCCGTCACTCAGGTAGTCAACCGCATTATGCGGTAAGTGACCGAGCCACCAGGCCGGAATCTCTTTACTGGCTTTACTGCGATCAAACCAATGATCCGCTACCAAGACAATGTGATGAGGATGGTTTTCTGTTAAGCGAGTTTGTGTGTCTTTGATGGTGTTAATCAACGCTTGACGGCGTGCAAGGTTGGCACTTAATAGGCGGTGCGCAATCACCCAAACAGAAAACGTGGCGGTGTGAATATGAAAGACCGGTTGCGCTACCTTGTCGTTACCTTGACACTGGGTGACAGTCGCCACGATATCGGCTTGTTCTAATGTGCGGGTGATCCGTCGGCAAAGGGCCTTACCGAGGTGATTTTCTCGCATGCCGCGATTATGCACCGTAGGGTAATGTTGTTCACACAACTGCATACAATCAATCTGAAATTGTTCGATGCTGGTTGATAGATAGTCAGAAACCAAAGTTGCCCCGCCAAACCACAAAAGGGCTGAACGGTTAGCCCCTTTCAGCCTGCTGAGAATAGTATGCCTTTATGTCAAGGATATCAGTACATTGCTGTGATTTTTTAGAGGTGATATTTCAAAAAGTCAGCAGCGAATTTGCGTGGCTATCGTATCAGAAAAACGGTTTTCTTCTATCCTATTTCCATCAATTAGTGATCTTGGCGCTGCGTTGTGCGCCGTCTTGGCGTCAATACCGACAACCCTCGCAGAAATGTGCGATAACGTAATGCAAGTAAACCAAGGCTACAGGCTATATACAGTGCTGGCTCCAGTAAGCCTGATTTTACTGACCAGTAATAATGGATTGGCGCCAAAAGCACGGCCAGGTAAACCCAATTATGCAGTTTCTGCCAGTGTTTCCCCATTTTTTGTTGAATGGCGGATAACGAGGTGAACGCCAATAGCATTAGGATCAGCCAACTGATGGCACCTAATGACAGATAAGGGCGTGAGACAAGTTCAGAGGCCAATAATCCCCAGTCAAGATTGAGGTCAAGCACGATATAGCTGACCACATGCAACACCGCCCAGAAGAAACTGTATAGCCCCACCAAACGGCGCACCTTCATGAGTTGGCCTTGCTTTAATACTCTTGCTAAGGGCGAAATCATTAACGTTAGCAGCAAGGTGTTCAAGGCGGCTTTGCCGGTAAAGTGGTGTAATCCTTGTACGGGGTCTGCCCCCAGTCCGCCAGAAAAAGCCAGCCAAATCAATTGTGCGAAAAAGCCCAGCGAGATGGCATGGATCATCACTTTTAGCCAAAAAATATGCCGAGCTTGTAAGCGGGGTAGGCTACGACGCGATAACACACGCGGTTCTGCGGAATTCGATTGCGCCATCAGACACTCCTAATAGTTTTTGGTGAGATCCATGCCTTTGTATAACGACGCCACATCCCGCGCGTACCCGTTGAACATTTTTGTCGGTTGGCGGCGACTACTGAATAAACTGCCTTCACCGATGAAGCGTTCACTGCCCTGACTCCAACGGGGGTGGTCAACTTTGGGGTTCACATTGGCGTAAAAGCCGTATTCGTTTGGGGCGAGAATGTTCCAAGTAGTTGGCGGTTGTGTGCGAGTTAAGCGGATATTGACGATGGATTTGATGCTTTTAAATCCGTATTTCCACGGCACGACAAGGCGAAGCGGTGCCCCGTTTTGTGGTGCAAGGTTTTTCCCGTACAAGCCAACGGCAATCAGCGTTAGTGGGTGCATGGCTTCGTCTAGGCGTAAGCCTTCTACATACGGGTAATCAATGCCTCCGCCAAGGCGTTGGTTAGCCTGACCGGGCATTTGTTTGGGATCGTACAGGGTTTCAAAGGCCACATACTTGGCATCGCTGGTGGGAGACGCTTGTTTCAGCAGCGCTGCGAGGGGAAAGCCAATCCATGGCACATTCATGGACCACGCTTCGACACAGCGTAACCGATAGATGCGTTCTTCCAGCGGGAAACGCTTGAAAAGCTGATCATAATCGAGCGTCAGCGGTTGTCTGACAAGGCCGCCGACGTTGACGGTCCACGGATCGGTTTGGAAATGTTTTGCGCGTTCTGCAGGGTCTGATTTATCCGTGCCGAACTCGTAAAAGTTATTATATTTTAATATTTTGTCTTCGGGGGTTAACGACAAAGCAGCATTCGAGTACGTCGATGTGCGGCTCGTTAACACGCGGCGGTTATCCACAACCGGTTTATCGCCACCCGTAAACACATCAAACAGCCCCGCGCTGGCGGGAGAGGCGAGTGGCATGCCGACTAAGGTGATACCGAGTTTCTTTAAAATATCTCGACGCGCCCGATACACGGATTCAGGTGTCGCCTCATTGTCTTTGAGTGACCAGCGGTTAGATCGAAGTATTGGCATTGTCATCCCTTTTCTGTCTTGAATCGTGGCTTTGTTAGAGCATGCGTTATTGAAGCGTTGCTGATGTAGACCTGCACATCACGGAAATAATTTCAGCTAAGACGCTGTTTTGAGAGTCAGCGCACGTGTCATGTTTGTCGTACGTATTCTCTGAACGGTCGTTAATCTCTGAATTGAGGAAAAGTTATGGTAGTGTCTGCGCAGCCCAACAGTGAATGATGCAAAAGTGAAAAGCGACAATGAATGACTTTAATGCCAGTTTAGAATTACAACACATCTATTTAGAGGCGTATGCAGAACGGTATCATTCGTTACGGCAGTATTTTGAAGCGTATTATTGTTACCGAGAAGGCTTAGTGACCCGTCAAGGCAAGCCAGATTGGGAACAGATTTTTACCGTTGCCTCGCATTCTTTACAGGCGTTAACCTGTACGGATCGTAAACAGTTAGTGCGCGAAATGTGGTTACCAGTGGGTGTGTTGGAGGGGAAGCTGAAAGTCATGGTGCGTGATGATGTGCTCAGTATTGACGCCATTCAAACCCTGCTGGATGAACAACTACGCTATGTGATTGTGTCGCGCGCGCAATGGCAAATGCTCAAGCAAAAAGGGTGGGTAGACCAAATGCCAGCGGCGTATTATCAGCCGACCAGTCCGCACTATCAGAACGCGGATTACCGCTTTGCTCAATTGGGGATTACGTTTTAACCCATTTCTAAATGTTAATCTTCTTCCTAAAAAGACGGGCATCAGCCCGTCAACAGGAAGGTAAGTGTGTCATCGTTGTTGTTTTACCCGGCTATTTTTTCCTCAATTCTTCAATCCCTCTTTCTCTTCAGTTCGTCCTTTCTCTTTGTGGCTGACATTGCTCGTTCACACCGCTTGTTCACGCTGACAGCCTGCCTATACCGATTTTCACACTTATGCTGCGTGCGGCGAAATGGCTTCTTCGATGTACTTCTATCCTATGGGGGGAGTGTGGCAGGCATGTGTCGCCGTTGTGATCCGGTAATGACAATCCTTCGCTTTCCGTTGCGAGTAATGTCCCACATTCAGAGGGGGGATATTGTGGCAAAGAGATGAGAAAAGGAGGGAGGATGGATAGGCTACAATTAACACTGTTCCGATAGAACGCTGTAGAAACCTAAGAGAAAAACATTTCGATCACGAAATATTCCAACAAAAGTGCCTGGTCGTAATTTAAACAGAATAATGAGAAATTCGTCCAATTATTGCTCGTTTGATGTTGATTTATGGCGAAACTTGACATAGTGGTGCGTGAGGTGGTTTGATCTGCGCGTTGTTTAATTGATTACAGGGCTAAATATACTTGTTCGAGTGAAGAGTAAACGCATCATCTGTCTTGCAAGGAATGTACAACAGAGGCGACATCGAATTTCGGTGGTTTTCAGGTGGTGTATTCTCATCAACTCGTTATCAAGTGGGATGACATAATGAGTAAAATAGATAAATACAGTATTGATAATACCGACTATACGGTGGGGCAAGATAATGTCCAGAAATGGGGGTTTGATGTCCATAATCCCGTTTTTGGCACAAGTGCAGGTTTGATTGTGCTATTTTTGGTGCTTGCCTTAGTCAGCGATCCAACCACCGCGAAAACGGCGTTAGACGGCATCAAAAATAGCATTATTAATAATTTTGACACGTTGTTCTTGTGGGCGGGTAACATTTTTGTGTTGTTCTGCTTAGCGCTGATCGCGTCGCCTTACGGCAAAATCCGCATCGGTGGTGCTGATGCTCAACCGGACTATTCTCGCCTGTCTTGGCTCGCGATGTTGTTCGCTGCGGGTATGGGTATCGGGTTAATGTTCTGGAGTGTGGCCGAGCCGGTTGCGTATTACACTGGCTGGTATGAAACCCCGCTAAATGTCACCCCGTTTACGCCGGAAGCACGTGAACTGGCCATGGGCGCCACCATGTATCACTGGGGTTTACACCCATGGGCGATTTATGGTGTCGTAGCACTGTCATTGGCATTCTTCGCCTATAACAAGGGATTGCCACTGTCTATCCGTTCGATTTTCTATCCGCTGCTGGGCGATCGTGTTTGGGGTTGGCCGGGGCACGTTATCGATATCTTCGCGGTATTGGCGACTATGTTTGGTTTAGCGACCTCATTAGGCTTAGGTGCGCAGCAGGCCGCAAGCGGGATTAATCATGTGTTTGGTTTATCCGGCGGAATCGGACTGCAAGTCATCGTGATCATTGTCGTGACGCTGCTTGCCGTGATCTCCGTCGCCCGGGGTATTGATGGTGGGGTGAAACTGTTAAGTAACCTCAATATGCTGGTGGCGCTGGCGTTGCTTATCTTCGTCACCGTTGTAGGGTTCGCCGTGTCAATGGGGACCATTCCAACGACGATCGCTGGTTATGCAAAGAACTTCTTTGCGTTAAGTAACCCATATGGCCGAGAAGATCAGGCATGGTTGCATGGTTGGACGGTGTTCTACTGGGCGTGGTGGATTTCTTGGTCACCTTTTGTCGGGATGTTTATTGCACGCGTCTCGAAAGGCCGTACTATCCGTGAGTTTTTGGTGGCGGTATTGATTGTGCCGACCGTGGTAACAACACTATGGATGTCGGTATTTGGCGGGCAAGCGATTGATCAAGTGATCAACGGGGTCGGTGAGCTGGGTAAAAATGGCTTAACGTCTGTACCGCTTGCGATGTTTGAGATGTTTGAATCGTTGCCATTGAGCTCATACCTGTCTGTTGTGGCGATTTTGTTGGTGATGATTTTCTTTATTACCTCATCAGATTCCGGTTCGTTGGTGATCGATAACATTACTGCTGGCGGTAAAATTGAGTCGCCGATTCTTCAGCGTGTCTTCTGGGCGAGCATGGAAGGGGCGGTTGCTGCAGTGCTGCTCTACGTGGGCGGGACGCAAGCGATCGAAGCCTTGCAAGCAGGAGTTATTTCTACGGCCTTACCGTTTGTGTTCATTCTTTTGCTGATGTGTGTCAGCTTAATCATGGGGCTGCGAACAGAACGTTTTCGCAAATAAGTAGCTGAAAGTCAGTGTATGAATAAGCGCCTGTTATTCCCATAGTGAATAACAGGCGTTTTTTTATAGCGGTTATTTTACGGAGTTAAGTATAATATCATGATTGGTTTTGGCCCACTTATTAGGTTGTGGTTGCTGTTTAATCCAGCGGCCAAATTCAGATTTTAATTCTTTAACTTTTTCTGGATTATTGGCTAATACATTATGCTCTTGTTCGGGGTCATTCTTATAATTGTATAGCTCRAATTTTCCATCATGGAATTGAAGTGCCCATTGTTGGTCTCGAATGGCCCATTCAGGCAGGGAAACACTTTCTGAATGATGGTTGGTTGGGTAGACATCACTTGAGTAAGTAATAAATTTCCAGTAATCATTCCAGAATGTGCTATTTTCTTCACCGAAGTGCATTAATCGAGATCCGGCAAAGTAGAGGTAGTCATGTGCTTTATCTTCCTCGCCTTTAAGTACAGGAAGAATGTTTTTACCTGTGACATTTAACGCGTCAGGAATGCTGATATTTGCAACCGATAATGCGGTTGGTAAAATATCTAATGCAGAGATCATTGTATCGTTATTTTCAGAAGGTTTAATAACCCCATTCCAATGTGCAATGAATGGAATGCGAACACCACCTTGATAGCGCTGTCCTTTAAAGCCTCGATCCATACCATTCACCGGCATAGGTGATTCATGTACGGCACCATTGTCGGATAAAAAGAGAATAAGCGTATCATCATACATACCGAGCTCTTTTAATTTAGCGACAATACGACCTATCCCATCATCAGCGGCATTGAGATGAGCATAGTATTTGTCGGCTTCATGGTTGCCAGTGTCAAATTTCTCCATATAGACACGGGGTGCAACATCATCGAGTGGGATATGAGGGGCACTAAATGATAAGTCGATAAAAAATGGTTTATTGTTTTTATGTGATGCTTCAATGATATTGATAGTTTCTTGAGTGAAATTATGCGTTGTATAACCCGGTGAGACGACGTTTTCATGGTTTCTGAAAATTGATTTTGAATCGTACAGGGCTGCGCCTGACGTAAAGTAGGCATATGAATGTGTAAAGCCGCGATCTAAGGGGGAATGCCCAGCAACAGGGGTTTTAACCGCATTGTCGTGGTAGTCGCGTGTACGTTGATGAACACCTACACGTGCTGTGGTTGTTTTACCACTGTCATAAGCCCCGATAAATGCGGTGGTATAACCATTGTCTTTTAATAATTCAGGTAAGAATTTTACCTCTAGAGGGACTGCAGCGTGCCCAGCATCTTCATTGGTATAATTGCCAAATGACTCTGCATTACGTCCCGTCAGAATACCGGCGCGAGAAGCACTACATACTGGAGATGGAACATAAGCGTTCGTCATTCTAACGCCTGTATCGGCGAGTTCAGCAACGTTAGGCATTGCCTTTTTTGCTGCATCCATTAATTGATTGATATCGCCTTTGTAGCGTAGAGACTGTGGGCGTTGTGCCAGTTTCTTCGCATCAATCGACTCTAAATCGAAATCAAGTTGTCCCGTACCTAAGTCATCCATAATGATGACAAGAATATTAGGTTGTGTTGTATCAGTTGCAGCGTAACTGATCGCTGGCGATGTACATGCCGCTAAAGCGGCTGCAATCAATGTAGGTTTGAACAAACGGTTCATGAGGTACCTCAGTGTATAAAATGAGATCAAGACGATGTAAAGCTGGCCCAAATGGGCATGGCATCAGCGGCTTGACCACCGGAATGGAGTGACTCTTTCATCAAATGCATCACAGGTGCTGTGTGTTCAAATATCATCTGGTATGAAGAACACAGGTAATTTTGATATTTAGCGTTGTTTTCAATTGGCACAAAGCGATGTTTAGGGCATCCGCCAAAACAGAGCGCGAGATACGGGCACTGTTGGCACTTTTCCCCAACATCTTGTTTTTTATTACCAAATTCAATCTGTTGCTGACTGGTTGCGACATCAGTTAGCGTATTTGTTAGGACATTACCAATCTTATTTGATGGGTAGACATAGTGGTCACAGGAGTACACGTCACCGTTTGCTTCTACGACCATTGCGCTACCGCAATTCCTCGCTTGGGTACACACCGATGCAGGCCATCCCATCCAGGTAGATAAAATGCTGTCAAACATTCTTACGTAAATGGTGCCTACGTCAGATTCCATCCATTCATCAAAGACATCCGTCATAAATTGACCATAGCCCTGTGAGGGAACTGAAAAATCAGAGACAGTGCCATTTTCTGGTTGATAAGATATTGGATAATGATCTTGAATTTTTTCGACAATAGGAATGAATTGCATAAACTGAGAACCGAGCGCTTTTAATGCACGATAGGTTTCTTTTCCTTGATGCCAGTTTTTGTTATTGACTACGGTTAACGTATTAAACTTAACATTATATTTTTTGAGTAAATCAATACTTTGCTTTACGCGTTCAAATGTCGGTTGGCCATTTACAGATATTCTATATGCATTATGAATATCCTCTAAGCCATCAATAGATATGCCAAGTAAAAAGTCATGATCATGGAAAAATTGCGCCCATTGCTTATTGATACCGATTGAGTTTGTCTGAAAGGTATTTGTGATGATTTTTCCATTGGCATGTTTTTTTTGAAATTTCACCGCCTCTTTAAAGAAATCTAATCCTGCTAAAAGWGGTTCGCCACCTTGCCAGACAAAATTAATTTCATTACTGCTTTGTGATTTAATATAATTTGCAGTATATGATTCTAATACGGTTTTAGGCATAGATGACGTTGATTTATTCTGACTAAATAGGTAGTCTTCTTTTTCTAAGTAAAAACAATACGTACATTTTAAATTACAGCGAAAACTCGCTGGTTTTGCCATTATGTTGAAGTTCATGCTGTCACCTTTTGAAAACATGAGTACTTTATCAGCTGTAAATTATAAAAATGTCAAATCGATCACAAAAGTAAAACAGTGGTTTGTTTTTATAGATCTTTGGTTTTAATTTTGTGCTCTTTGTTCCTTTTTCAAGGGGAAGGTTTTGTTGGCGACATCATGGGAAATCAAGGTCTCGAACTCAAACGGGGAAGCAGATGATCGATCTCTGAATCAGGTGGTTCACTGATGTTCTGATGTTGATTAACGCAGTCGTTTCGTTAATGAAAGTACCGCCTATAACCAGACATGTGACAGTGGCGTATCGGGTGAAAAGTGGTACGCGATTTGTGCTTGCAGTAACTCGGCGGTGGCTAAGGCGTCAGTCAGGGCGTGATGGGGTTGGTATGCTGGTAGTCCGTAGCGACGGCGGGCTTTGGCCAGTCGCACAGAGCCCGGGCGGATCCCGCGAAGCCGATTAATCCACCCGCCGCAATCGCGCTGTTGAACGGCAGATTCAATGGCCAATGTATCAATCACAGGAAAACGGATCCCTTCTCCTAAACGGCTCAGTAGCGCCTGATTCATGAAGCTGCGTTCAATGTGCTGATAGTGCACAACGACGACTTTACCGGCCAGCGCATCAAGTACTTGCTCCAAGATAATCAACAGGTCAGGGGCGTTTTCCACTTCGGAATCCGTAATGCCGTGGATGACGACAGACGCTTCATTCAGTGGACGATTGGGATTGATGATCCAATGGGCGGATTCCCGACAGCGAATGCGTGACAGCGTAAAGGGCACCAACCCGATACTGATGATCTCGTCTTTTTGGGGATTCAATCCCGTCGTTTCAAAATCGAGCGCCACAAACTCCACCTGATCCAGCGGAGTATCGGCTGCTGCCATCGGGGTTTGGTAGTAATGCCGTAATCGCTCGTCTTTCGTTGTTTCTAATAACGTGTGAAAGAATGTTGGCCAGTTAGGTGTGGCACGGGTGTTTAAGTGTAAACTGGGCTTCTTACTGTGTGAGGTGGAAGCCGGTGGATGAAAAATAGACATTTACAAGCGGCCTCCCTGGTAGCGAAACTTAATGAAATTTTGCGCATTACTCAGAATTTGAAAAGCGGCTTTCAGATTGCGGCGTTCAAAATCAGACATGTTTTCAGGCTCAATGCTGTTATCGGCCTCAATGTCGGCTTCAATATCCAACGCCTGATGGCGGATACGTACCATGTAAATCAGCTCCATCGCATCGCGTAAATCTTGCCCTCGGCCTTTGGGCAAAATGCCGGCTTCAATCACATCATCTAACCGTTCAAAGGAATTCTGCGATCGTGAACCCACGGCGAGCGCATGGACGCGGATCAGATCCGCCAAGGGCGCGGTGCCTCGGCGTTTTAAATTGATTGAATTTTTATGGCGACCATCTTGTTCCATCACAAAGTCTTTAAAAAAGCCCAACGGTGGCGTGCGATTAATGGCATTACGGGCTAAACAGGCCAAGAAACGGTTGTTCTTACGGGCGCGGCGGATAATAAAACTGTTGAGTTGTTCGGCCCATTTTTCTCTGCCGTATACGCCATCGAGATCGAAGAAAATAGAGCTATTGAGCAAGGCTTGTGGTTTGGGGTCGTCAATCCAGTCAGCGAAACAATCCTCCCATTGGCTGCGGGTTTTACGCCATTGGGGATTTGTCGCCATGACATCACCCGTACAATAGCTGTAACCACACGCGGCTAACCCATCACAAATGAACGTGGCCAGTCTGAAAAAATAGTCGCCATGAATCGCTTCATCGTAACTGTCATCGAGGATCAGCGCATTGTCTTGATCGGTCACGATGAGTTGTTCATCCCTCGCCATAGAGCCCATCGCAAGCAAACAATAGGGGATCGGCGGGGGGCCAAATTGTTCTTCCGCCAGCTCTGCCAGTCGCTGTTTAAAGCTGCGACCAATGACGGACATGGCACTGCCGACCATGTGGGCGTTGGCATCTTCATTCACCATCCGCACAAAGCAGTGTTTTACCTGTTCGCTGACCAGTTGCAATTCTTCTACTGTGTGTTGCTGAAAGATGGTGCTGACGATGAGCAGGCTGTTTTGGGATTCATAGCGGACAATGTCAGTTAACCCAATAATGCCAAGCGGCTGTTTGTTTCGCAGTACAGGTAAGTGATGTACGTTGTAGCGCAACATCGTCAGCATGGCTTCAAACACATAGGCGTTGTGATCGAGTGAAATAAGCTCCGTGCTCATCACTTCTGAAACAGGGTGTGCAGTGTCTAACCCTTGTGCCAATACCCGTGAGCACAGGTCACGATCGGTAATGATACCGACCAGTGGGTCGCTGTCCTCGTCGTCACCATCATGCTCAGGATTGACGATCAGCAAGGCAGACACGTTCTCTTCGGCCATGAGTTGAGCGGCGCTTTGAATCGAGGCATCACAGGCAATCGTAATGGGATCGCGAGAGAGCAGTGTGCGCACTTTTGAGGTAGTAAGATCGTTTTCTGCCGCATGGGTGGACACCACGTTACGCAAACGGGCACTGTCTTCCACTTCGACAAAATCGGCGAAGGTATCAAATTCATCGCACAGCTGGACAAAAATGGCCTCAGGAATGCAGTAGACCAGCGTATCTTCAATGGCACGCGCCGACATGCGGACTTTGTTGCTCATGAGCAATCCCATCTGCCCAAAGAGGGCGCCTTCATCCATGCGGTTATACAGTTCCCCTTTACGACGATAAATTTCCACTGCGCCACTGCGGATCATGTACAGATCATGAATGCTGGCACCGGTGGTGAGGATCATGTGGTCAGCGCGGTAATAGGCAACCTCGACATTCAGCGCGATGTGTTGCAACGTCGCTTCAGGGAGCGCACTAAAGGGGGGATGCTGACTGATAAAACTCAGGATTTCTAGCTGTTCGGCTTCCATCTGGGTATCCGTGTTGTTCTGGCATACCAATAAGTATATGTAATAGGCATGAATGACGGCTGTCTGAATAATGACGGATCATGGTCTGCTGTGCGCGGTCTATTGTGCATTGTCCATTTGTGGTGAATGAAAAATACGGTAATGTAAGTGATTATCTTAAAGGGACGTCCACCATGCATATTCAATACTGTACTTATGCCGATCACGCGGAAGCGATGCTGGCCATTTTCAATGAGGCCATTGCCCATTCTACGGCGCTGTATGAATATGAGCCGCGCACACTCGCTGTGATGGAAAATTGGTTTCATGGCAAAACCAAGGGGGATTTCCCTGTTGTTGGCGCGTTTGATCAGCAGGGTAAGTTGATGGGCTTTGCGAGCTATGGCCGTTTTCGCGAACAGCCTGCGTTTCAATTTACGGTTGAAAATAGCATTTACCTCGATGCGAAATACCGGGGGAAAGGGGTCGCAACGGAGTTGATGAAAACCCTGATTGTATTGGCACAGCATCAAGGGTATCAAACCATGGTCGGTGCAATCGACTTAGAGAATATCGCCAGTTTACGGCTGCATCAAAAATTTGGTTTTGAAGAAGCGGGCATTATTAAACAAGCCGGTTTTAAGTTTGATCGCTGGTTAGATTTGGCGTTTTATCAATTACAACTCAATCCATAAATGCGCCATTTAGAGTGTGTTTAACGGCTGTTTGTCATGATTTCGTAAAAGAAGAGTAAAAAACACGCATTTAATTTGAAATAGGCATTAAA
>NZ_JAKJSN010000077.1:0-16795 GCF_050337005.1 Photobacterium japonica
CAATAACTAAGGAGAATATAAAACCATAATAATACATCTGGAGGAGGACTTACATTAATCAATCCTTGATGAGCATTTTTTATCGTCACGACGAAAAAAATTTGTTTTACAAGAAACCGTCAGTGAAAGAATATCACCGCAAATCTCGTCCGGAAGCATTATTAAATGAGAAGTGTAGGCAAATTTTACGACGATAAAAATTTCCCACGTGGCTTCAACCGTTCTGGTGTATTCACCGTCAGTGAAGCTCAACTGTTAGAAAACTATGGCCGTACTATGCGCGCCCTAACAGACGGGTCATTGGCTCCTCTTACCGAGGTTGAAGCTGAGTTTCTTGCAGAAGTCAGTGGCGAAAAAGACATGCATTCTAGCCTTGCAAAATGCTGGAATAAGTACGTAAGTAAAACCACCAACAAAGTCCGTAGCTATACCCTTTGCCAGTCACAGCGCAAGCAAAATGGGAACTACGACGACGATGATAACGATTCTTCCGATATCGATATCTAAGTAACGGTGCGGACTCTCCGTACGGTTCAAAAAAATTAAGTTATCCGAATAAGCCATCCACGCGAGTGTGATGGCTTACTTCTTTTTCACCCCTGTCGAATATGACAGAAATTAGGCAACTGCTATGAAAATTTGTTTTGTTATGTACCCGTGGGACAAAGTTGAGCCAGAAAACGACTCAACACTACGCATGATTCACGAAGCTGCATCACGTGGTCACACGGTCGCCATTACAACACCGAATAACCTAACAATGCGTCACAGCACTGCGCTGGCATTCTGCCAAGTTTTGAAGCAAGGTGATATTTCTTCAAACATCCCTAGCTTCTACCGCAAAGCCGAATTCAACAGTGCACAGCTACCGCTTGCTGGTTTTGATATTATTTTCATGCGTGCCAACCCGCCGCTAGATACAATGGCGTTGAACTTCTTGGATTCTGTTCGTGATCAAACATTCATCATGAACGACATCGATGGTCTACGTGTAGCAAACAACAAGCTATACACCACCTCGCTGCCTGATCCAAACAACGAGTTCATCCCAGACACACACGTATCTAAGAACCGCGACTACCTACAGCGCGTTCTAGAGGAAAGCACTAACGATCGTATGATCTTGAAGCCATTGAACGGCTACGGCGGCAAGGGCGTTATCCTTATCGAGAAAAGTGCAAAATCAAGCGTAAAATCACTACTCGATTTCTACATCGGTGATGATCAGAACTACGTTATCCTTCAAGACTACATTGAAGGCGCTGAAGAAGGCGACGTACGTATTATGATGCTAAACGGTGAGCCAATTGGTGCGATGCGTCGTGTACCTGCAGAAGGTGACGTGCGTTCAAACATCCATGCTGGTGGCCGTGAAGTGAAGCACGTACTGACCAAAGAAGAGATCCAACTGTGTAAGCACATCGGTCCTAAACTGGTGCGCGATGGTCTGTACTTTGTTGGTCTAGATGTTATCAACGGTAAGCTGGTTGAAGTTAACGTACTAAGCCCAGGTGGCATTACGCGTATCAACCGCCTAAACCGCGTGAAGCTACAAGCTCAAGTACTGGACTTCGCAGAAGGCGTTGTAAAAGCCAAAGAAATCGGCATTACGCGTAAGAACGAATTCCGTCAGGTAATTGCTGATGCTACAGCTTACTGAAAATGAAGTGCTGGAAAAAATCCAGCAACTCATTCCCTTTGAAGCGCAGCTCAATGACGGCAGTCTGACTATTCGCATCAGCGAATACCAGCCGTACATTGCAACAGCGATCCATCATGGTCACCGCCTACGCGGCGACCTGATGCCAAACTGTTTGCTCAATGAAGATGAGCGTTACTTCGAAGAAGATCCGTTTACCGGTGATTTCATCTCCTCGCTGCCTATCGTGCTGCAAGGCGAAGACTCGCGTTATGAGTATGATCTCAACCGCGGGCCGGATAACTGTATCTACGATGAAGCGTGGGGCAAGCCAGTATGGTCTACCCCGCTGACTGACGCTGAGCGTGCCGTTTCACTGGAAAAGCACAACACCTACTACCGCATTCTTGCGTGTCTTATCGACACACTAGAAAGCCACTTTGGTTTGTGTCTGTTGTACGATTTGCATTCGTACAACTACCAACGCATTGAGCGTGACGTGCCCGTGTTCAACTTGGGTACGAAGCAGGTTAACCGTCGTCGCTGGCGCAAAGAAATCGATAGCTTAGTGGCAAAACTCAACAACATTGAGTTGCCAAATATCGATGTCACTGCGCAAGTGAACGATGTGTTCCAAGGTATGGGTTACCAAGCGACCTTCGTGAAGGAACACTTCACCAATACCTTGATCATGCCGCTGGAAGTCAAGAAAGTCTTTATGGACGAAGCCCGTGGGGAAAGTTACCCACTGGTTATCGAGAAAATGAAGGCGGAAATGAAGAACGTATTGACTGAACACGCCGCAGAAACCATTCTGCGCCGTACTAAGGTCAAGAAGTTAACCAGCAGTAACATTCTGGCGTCTAAGCTACCACGTGAAGTGATCAAGCTTGACCGTCAGCTGCATGCCATTGCACGCGGTGTGAATACGCTAAGCTACATCAACCCGCTGAACATCAAGCAGGAAAAACGTCGCTTCTTGCAGCGCCCGCATGACTATCAGCCGAACTTTACGTATCGTCAGCTTGATCTGGATCCGTACAAGTTCCGTGAGCAGCTTTACCGTCTGCCAGTTGAAGATATTCGCGATGCTGACATCCAAAAGATGTACCGCAAAGTGATTGACCAGCTTGCTGTGCGTATCGATTTGCTAACCAGCATTGGTACCGATGAGTTCTTGTACAACTCGCTGCGCTACTACGGCCAGCCAGATCAGCAAGACATCGCCAATGCGAACTTCATTTTGCATGCGTGCGAATATGATGAGCCTGAAGCGGAAACCATTACCGCACAACAAGCGATTCAAGCGTTTAAAGACGCCGCTGACGATTACGGCATTAAATGCAAAATCGCCGGCTCTAAACAGCTAATCGCACGTGCGATGGTGAGTGGCCGCAATATCAAGGTGAACATGGGCGCAAAATTCAATCCAAAAGATTTGAATGCCCTGATCCACCATGAGTTAGGCGTGCACTTGGTGACCAGTGCGAATGCCGAAATGCAGCCACTGAAAGTGCTGCAGCTTGGCTTGCCGGGTAACACCCACACCCAAGAAGGCTTAGCGATTCTTTGTGAGCACCTGTCTGGCAGTTTCCCACTGCACCGCCTGAAAACATTGGCGTTGCGTGTGATTGCCGTAGATATGATGGTGCGTGGTGAGAGCTTTAACGAGACTTACCATGTGCTGAATCATGACTACAAACTCAGCAAAGATGACGCATTCACGATTACAGCCCGTGCATACCGTGGTGGTGGTTTCACAAAAGACTACCTCTACCTAAAAGGGCTGAAAGATGCGTTGCATGCTTATGCAAACGAAGATCTGACATCACTGTTTGTCGGTAAAACCGGTTTTGAGTTCAAACCACTGTTGGATGAACTGATCACCCGTGAAATTCTGAACAAGCCTGCTTTCATGCCGAAAGCGCTTGAGCTGAAAGACAACCACGATCCGATCATCGATTACATGTTGCGCTGCATCAAGTAACGCGGTCTTGATTGCAAAAACGCCGGTGAGGTTATCCTCACCGGCGTTTTTTTATGTCTTCACTTTAGCCCCATCACATTGCGTGTTTATCGGGAATGGGGCATGCTAAACACTGGCTCAGCAATGGAATCGCCCTCGCCATGGAATCCCTGTTTCTGCAACAAGCACTCAACGCATACAACAGCATAAATCGACGCCACTACCCGCTTTATGGTCAATCTGTCACGAATCTTGATGCGGTAAATTTCTATCTCAAGCAAGCACTCACTCTCGCGTCCTCATCACGCCGTACTGACATACTGATCACCTTAGCGAATATGGCGACGTTTCAAGGGAATTTACCGGCAGCCTTCGCCTTATACCACCAAGCCAAAACGCACGCGAATAGCCAACAATTAGAAGACATTCTTTGCTACCAAGTTATGTGGCACAACATAGCAGCGCTCGATTCAAACATATCCTTCGACACGTCATTACACGCCACAAAGGATGCTCGCTTAACATTGCAAGCACACGCGCCACAACGTGCCAATGCATTGGCGCGCGTGATAGATACAGTGATCACGACACTGGGAGCCCCTACCCCCATACCCTCTCTATCCGATATCGCCCCATCCACTCATCATGCATTTGTGATTCTCGGCCATAAGCTAAATCCGGATGGCAGCCTGTCTGATTTACTCACCGCACGCCTCAAAGCAGTATTGGCACTGAAGCAACAGACCCCAAACAGTGCGATTATTGTTACCGGCGGCGTACAACAAGCGGGTGTAACAGAAGCAGAACAGATGTGTGACTGGTTAACGCACCGGTTACCACCTCGTGCCATAGCAGGCACTCTCATTCTGATGGATACTCTGGCGGCAAACACGCTGGAAAACACCCACAACAGCTTAGCCATCGCCACTGACCATGGTATAACGCACCTCACCTTGGTGACGCACGCCAATCATTTACATCGATCATTGATCTTATTTAACAGCATGCAGGGTACACATGCGGCGTCTCCTATCACTATCAATGCCACCAGTGTGGAAAATATACAGGGCGAGAGAGAAGCAGGTAGCATCCTGCCGTCACCCATAGGACAACAACGCATTAACTGTGTGATTGATGCCCTACGAGGATTTGGCCTGTCGGCTTTTCGAGCCAGCCCGTGGGTACAGCAATAAGGGAGACAGCGAGAATGAGCGGTCGATCACATCATGCCTGCCTAGCCATAAAAAAAACCTCCCGAAGGAGGTTTCACTGTCACGCAGGTAACGGCAGATCACCGCAATAAAATTAAATTTTAAATCGACCCACTTGTGCTTGTAACTGCTCACAACGCGTTGCCAGCATCACAAACGCCTGTTCGGTATTATGGATTTGTTCAGCCATCGCTTGGCTCTTATCCGCAATACGTTGCACGTTTTGGTTAATGTCTTCACTCACCTGATTTTGCTGCGTCGCTGCCGTGGCGATCTGCAGGTTCATCTCGTTGATCACCGATATGGACTGACTGATCGCATCCAGTGATGTATTGGCACTGTTCGCCTGCCCGACCGTATTAATGCCACTTTCACGGCTGCTCGCCATTGCGACCACGGCTTCTTTTGCGCCATGCTGCAAACGCTCGATCATGGCTTGAATTTCACCGGTGCTGAGCTGGGTTTTACTGGCCAGAGATCGCACTTCATCTGCGACCACCGCAAAGCCTCTACCTTGTTCACCGGCACGCGCCGCTTCAATGGCCGCATTCAAGGCAAGTAAGTTGGTTTGATCGGCAATGCCACGGATCACATCCAGTATCGAGGCTATATTGCCGACATCGCGTTCCAGTTCACTGATCACTTTACTCGACGCATCAATGTCATCAGCAAGCTGATGAATGGAGCTGACTGCATTGCCGAGTACATTGCGGGCGGTATCTGAATCATCACTCGCACGCTGGCTCGCTTGTGCCGCTTCATTCGCATGCTGACTCACGTTATCGCTGGTCGCACTCATTTCATTCACTGCCGTCGCCACTTGCGCACTTTCTTCATGCTGAGACACCGCATGCATCGCGACACCCTGTGTTTCCTGTTGGATCTGGTCAGTCGCCGTTTGTACCGTGGCCAAGGTGGAGGCCACATCCCCGATGGTTTGGTGAATCGTTCCAACAAATGCATTGAAGGCTTCGCCTAACTGCCCCACTTCATCACGGCTGCTGATATCGACACGCTGCGTGAGATCGCCATCCCCTTGTGCGATATCGTGCATGCTCTCCGACAAACGGCGCAAGGGTGTGATCACCACGCCTGAGATGAACCACGTCGCAATGGCTGAGAGTAAAATGGCGACCACAACGCCGATTTCCAACGCACTCGTGGCCAAGGAAACCTCATCATCAATGGCGACTTGTAATGCTGCGCCATTCCGTTCGATATCATCACGAACCACCATAAATAAATCGAGTAATAAGGCAAAGTCCTGCTCCATTTTTTCACGATTAATTTGATAATATTCTTGCGAAGCAAGAGGGTTATTAACAATATAGACATAGTGTTGAACCCACGTCCCATACTGCTGTTTCACTTGATTAAGCGTGGCTTGTTGTGACGATGAAATTAACCCGTCGTCAATCAACTGTTGAGCTGAGAGTAGACGCCCCAAAGCTTTAGGTTCATTATCAGAGTATAAAAATTGATACTGATCTATCTGCTCTGGATCATTACCCGCAAGCACAATGCCTTGACCTGCTGTTATCATCTGATAAAGGTCACGGTATCCATCATCCATTTCAACTAAAACGGGTTCAATCTGATCATTCAATATCGTATTAGTACGGATCTGATCTTTAAAGACCACTGTGACCAATGCAAACAAGCTCGAAAAAATCGCCACAACGATCAAAACCGGTACAGCAAACTTACTGCGAAAACTGAGGTTATGAAACCACAACATATACTTCCTTATAAATCATATGGCTAGTTGCCAATTGTTATGTATGCGTGGTGATTTTCCCGCATATTAAAGGCACTATCAAAAGCGGATATAAAAAGGGTTACCGTACACCCGTTGGTACAAAACTTTTTATGGCTTTTGATGCATAAGTGACACATGGAAACCGTGAGGTATTCCATTAATACGGTATCACTCGGCGTTATATTATTTCCCATGTGTTATTGCTCTCAATATTCCCTATCACATAACATGTCTTCTCCGAGGATCAGATTCATACGGTCGTAGGTGATCGTGACAATTTTCGCTATCATCCTTTCTTACTGACTTCTTAACGCGACGTGTCTATGTATCTACAGAACCTGCAACACTACTTTGGCTTTGATTCTCTGCGCCCTGGGCAAAATGACGTAATCCAACATGTCATCAATGGGCACTCTACCGCGGCAATTTTCCCTACCGGATCGGGTAAATCTCTGTGTTACCAGTTACCGGCGCTGCAATTGCCGCATTTAACCTTGGTGATTTCGCCACTGCTGGCCTTAATGAAAGATCAGTTGGATTTTCTCCACAGCAAAGGGATTGCGGCAGCCTCTATCGACTCCAGCCAAACGTGGGAAGAAAGCCAGCAAGTGATGCAAGGGGTCAGAAGTGGACAAATCAAAATCTTGATGATTTCTGTCGAACGCCTGAACAACGAGCGTTTTCGTCATTTCATCGGCCAAGTGCCGATTTCTCTGCTCGTGGTGGATGAAGCACACTGTATTTCAGAATGGGGACACAATTTCCGTCCGGATTACCTTAAGCTGCCTCAATACCGCGCTATGCTGAACATTCCGCAAGTGTTACTGCTGACCGCCACCGCGACACCGGCGGTTATCGAAGACATGCGCAATAAATTTGCCATTGCGCCAGAACATGTCGTGATCACCGGATTTTACCGCCATAATTTGGATCTCGCCATTGTGCCTACGCCGCTGGCAGAGAAACAGCAAACACTGCTTCAGCAGTTAACCCAATCCGCATCACCTAAGCCCACGATTGTGTATGTCACGCTACAAAAAACGGCAGAAGACGTGGCGCAATGGCTCAGCCAACAAGGCTATGCCGCACAAGCATATCACGCGGGAATGGACAGCGAACAACGTCAACGCATTCAGCGCGATTTCATGGCGGGTCAACATCATTGCATTATCGCAACCATCGCTTTTGGCATGGGGATCGACAAATCAGACATTCGTCAGGTGATCCACTTTGATCTGCCTAAATCGATTGAAAATTATAGTCAGGAAATTGGACGTGCTGGCCGTGATGGTCAACCTGCTAACTGTATTTTGTTAGGTAATCAATCCGGCCTGAATGTGCTGGAAAACTTTGTCTATGGCGACACACCGGATCAATCTGCGATTGCGCACCTGCTTACGCAAATCTTACTACAGGCGCACGCCCAACAAGGGGAACAAGGCACTCCGCAATGGGAGGTGATCCTGCTACGCTTGTCTAAAGACACGAATATTCGCATGCTGCCGCTAAAAACCCTGCTGGTGTATCTGGAAATGGCAAACATCATCGAGCCACAGTACACCTATTTTGCTGACTACCGCTTCAAGTTAGAGCAAGATCAGGCCTTCATTTTGGGGCACTTCCAAGGTGAACGCCGCGACTTCGTTCAACATGTGTTTAACTGCTCAGCCAAAGCCCGAACCTGGTATACGGTCGATTTTGATGCGTTATGGCAAGTGGCGCATGCCGAACGTAAACGTGTAGTGGCCGCGCTCGACTATTTTGCCGAAAAAGGCTGGATCACGCTTGAAAGCAAGCAAATGACGGATGTTTACCGTATTAGCCGTACCGACTTTGATGCCGACGCAGAAGCACAACGCCTGTACCAGCTTTTTGCGACCAAAGAACAGAGTGAAGTCCACCGTTTAAACGAGATGCTGGCCTTCTTTGAAAGTGAACAATGCCTCAGCCATCGTCTTGCGCACTATTTTGCCGATCACAATGCGCCCGCGCAATGTGGTCATTGTTCGGTATGCCGTGGACACATTGCTGTATTGCCTCAAGAAACAACCCCGGCCGCCATTTCCGATAACATGCTCAAAGCATGGGTGGATCCGTTTATTAGCACCTGCCCGTCATCGCCTTCTGCAGCAGCGATCACCCGCTTTTTGTGTGGTATGAACAGTCCACTGCATACGCAAATCAAAGCCCGTCAGCTTTCTGGGTTTGGTAAAATGGAGCTATACCCTTTCCAAGCCACCCTTACACAAATTACCCAGCTTTACGCGATGTAAACGCGGGTAACACAGATAACAACGCGGGGGATTTCCCCGCGTTCAGCTTTTCCTCTCATTCCCTCTGCCCTCATCCTCCCTTACCTTCTTTCTTCCTCCCTTCTGCACTCGTCAGATTTTTTTCGCAATAAAAATCCCAAACCGTGAAAGATCCGCCACAAGCACAGGTCTACTATAGCAATACTGATAAAACCATTAATAACCACACCGTAAACACAGTGATAGACACGAGGAAGCCATAATGAAAACGCTACTTCTATCGGTAATAATGTTGAGCTGCAGTACGGCATCTTATGCCTTTACCCGTGAAAATACCCAAGCCAGTCAGTACATTAATGCCGGTGTCAGTGATTCGCGCGAAGCGGCTTACCGCCAAGGACAAACGCTGGTGAACAACCTGAACAGTGAATCACCCCGCAAACTCAAACGCACACTCGGGATTTACGAGTATGGTCTCAAAACCAACTCGCTCACCGTCGACAATTCACACATTCAAGTGGATGAATTTGCCAATGCAAAAGGTGAGGTGAAATACCGCGCCATTGTAAATGTAAACTATAGCTACGACACATTTGAATCGGACAATCGTTAGGACTGTTGTTAAGGCCATTGTTAGGAAAGTGGCGCTATCAGAAACGCGTTAAAAAAGACGCCTCAGCACGATAAATCTGAAGCGGTATGGCATGATGAAAAGTTGCGCATTTATGCTGGCTTTGTGCACTTTTCTCGATTTGTCATATGAAATCTTTATTCAACCGTAGCGATCTTGGTCACAACGTTTTAGAATGGCGCTATATCCCCAAGTAACCTCAATCATCGTGTTGATATAACTTGGCATAAACATAATGAAGATAGAGTGAAGCCATGACTACTAACAACGAGCAAGAATTCCAACCCTGCGAAGCCTGTGGCGTATCAGCTGAAATGGGCTTTATCATCAAAGAAGGTGATGATGTTGCGGAAGTACAAGTATTTGCCAACAATAAAGCAGCCCTAGAAGGTGAACTGGCGAATTACTTGGCATTAGCGAAAGAAGTCAATGCAAACTTCAAGTATGACGTAACGCCGCTAACTGACGACAGCACAGAGCTGACTGCTCGCATCCAGTTTGAGTGCAGCGCTGAAAAACTGATCTATGAGCTAAAAACACGCTCACTGATTCGCTAATCGATTCAGCCTATTGCTTGTGGCACCATGCTCCATCATTGTGCCCGTCGCGAAGCCAATACATGCTCTGTATTGGCTTTTCTTTTTTCTGCACTCTTTTCTTTCTGCACTCTGCCTCTGCTTTCACTCCCGTCACTCTTTTGCCATCCCCCTTTATTCCCCCGTACTCTGACACTGCATTTCCTTAACAAAACAGATAAACTCAGCACATTTTTCATACCCAATGCGAATTTTTTAGTGGCAATTCCGTTCTTTTTGTATAAAAATAAAGCGTAAATATGAGTCACCGAGCACATGATGCCTGATTGCATCATGCATGAATAAGGATAAGTTCAATGAAAAGTAATAAAGCAAGAGTGATTTCCAACTGGAAGCCGAGCAACGAACGTGAATCGGCGGCATTACGCGAGTTTTTAATGCAAGAAATGGGCGCCACGACACCCCATCATCAAGGGGGCACCGGCAAGTTGGCACCCGATTCGGGTCGACTCATTCGCTAACGATGGCAGGTTTGCCGCACTCTGTGCAGCCACACACTGCGGTCCTTAATGTCACCTAACACCCTCGCGTTCCACCTTCTGATGTAAGCAGCCAATCTTGTTCCCCATGATTGGCTGTTTTGTTATTAGTTTTTGTTACCAGTTTTGTGATGCGCTTTTTTCTGTGACGTTTTTACCGCCCACCAATGACTATTCTAACCGTGCTTTCACGCCCCAAGTCCCCGCATCACAAAATATGCTTCAAGGCTTCCCGTCGACTTAACGGCGATAATACCGCGTGATGCGCCTCAACAAACCCACGCACATACGTTGGATCCGTCTTCGCGTATTCTCGTAATACCCAGCCTATCGCTTTTTGAATGAAAAATTCTGACTCATGCGCCAATAACAAAATGGTTTCTTCCAGCAGCGGCACATTGGTTTGCGATTTGTGCTTTAAATGTGCCAATAACGATGCGCGGCGTAACCACATATTGTCATCTTCACGCCATGCCACCAGCACAGAGGCCAGATCGGGATGGGCTAAAACAAGTGGGCCAATCAGGTTTGAAGCGAGTTTATCCACCGTATCCCAATGGGACGCCGTGCTCAGCATTTCTTCATAGATCGCAAAGGCGTCACGGGTTCGAAACGCGCGATAGTATTCCGCTACATCCATTGCTAAATACTGTTCTTCACGGTTTTCACCTGACCACAGCCAAAGCACTAAGCGTTGATATTCAATAAACGACGTGATCTTGGTGTGCGCCCTCGCCTGACGAAAAATGGCTTTTCGCTGCGGCATTTTTACCCCATAAAACGGTTGGTCCGTTTTCATGTAGGCTTGCATGGCTTTTGCGGTATCGGCATCTCCGGCTTCTGCCATGCGTTGCTGCATGAATATCACCATCGGAATAACAAGTGACATCAATAACTTCCTTTTACTTATATTTTTGAGCATTGGAGCACAGTTTTATAGGCAATGCTATCGAAGAAACCGCGCACCGTCACACAACGGCAGTGTCGCAATGCAGTTGACGAATACCGCCACGCTTCCTACGTTTATTGTTAATAATAAAAAAATCCTATTGGTTTACGTGAGTTGGCTTTCCCTTCTCACAAGCAAGGATAGCAAGGTATGGATCCAAGAGACGTAACCACCATTGATGACGCCAAACGCATTGTTGATGCCCGCCAACTGAGCCACGTTAAAGTCGGACTGTTTGATAACGACGGTGTGATGCGTGGGAAATACATGTCCAAAGCCAAATTTTTCTCGTCACTCGATAAAGGGTTTTCCTTTTGTGATGTGGTATTGGGGTGGGATGTGAAAGATCAGCTCTATGACAACGCCCGCTATACCGGTTGGCACACGGGTTATCCTGATGCCCCAGTGCGCATTGTGCCATCCAGCTGCCGTGATGTGCTCGACGAAGAAGGCATGCTGTTGTTCATCGCAGAGTTTGCTGGCGAAGCAGAAACCGTGTGTCCTCGCGGGGTATTACGGCGGGTGATCGCCAAAGCGCATCAGATGGGATTCTTGCCTCAGGCCGCTTTTGAGTATGAGTTCTTTTTGTTCAATGAAACCCCGCACTCGGTCCGCGAAAAAGGGTTCCGCGATTTGGAGACCGTGACACCGGATTGGTTCGGTTATTCCATGATCCGAAATTCCACCCATGCCGCGTTGTATCAGCGCATACTCGCCATGAGCGAATCCATGGATTTCCCACTTGAAAGTATTCACTCTGAAACCGGTCCTGGCGTCATTGAAGCCGCACTGAGTGTGGATAGCGCCGCGCACGCCGCCGACAAAGCGGCCTTGTTTAAAACCTACATGAAAGTGCTGGCACAAAAACACGATTTAATGGCGACCTTCATGGCCAAGTGGAGTAACGCCTACCCCGGCCAAAGTGGTCACATTCACTTGTCCCTTCAACACAATGACGGTACCAGTGCGTTTTTCGCCCCTGATAGCCCACATGGTATAAGTGCACACCAGCGGCACTTCCTGGCGGGTCAGCAACGGTTAATGCCCGAATTATTGGCCATGGTGGCGCCATCCATCAACAGTTATCGCCGTATGATCCCGGGGTATTGGGCCCCTACCGATGCCACATGGGGCATTGAAAACCGCACCACCGCATTACGCGTGATCCCCGGAAGTGCCAGCAGCCAACGGGTTGAATACCGTATCGGTGCGGCTGATGCCAATCCCTACCTCGCTCTGGCTGCCGCGTTGGGATCGGGGCTGATCGGCATCGAACAAGGCTTGGAGCCTCATGCCCCTGTCGAAGGCAATGCCTACAGCCAACCGCATGCCCAAGAGCTCGCCTTACCCCGCACCCTGTGGGATGCCACCCAATGCTTTAAACAATCATCAGTCGCACACCAACTTTTCGGCACCGCCTTTGTCGAGCATTTTGCCGCGTCCCGAGAATGGGAAGAACAAGAATGCCGCAAACACGTCTCCGATTGGGAATTGAGTCGCTATTTTGAAATCATCTAGGGGGTCACCATGCGCAGTTCCGCCGCCTTTCATCAAAGTGCCAGTAAAACGATTCAGAATACCGTCTCACCCGTTGATGGCCGCGTTGTCGCTTCCGTCACGTTAGCCGATTTTCATGACATGGACCGCACCTTAGACATCGCTAACCAAGCACAACGCACATGGCGACAAATGCCGTTAGCCGACAGAAAACGTTATTGCTTACACGCCATTGAATCCTTACTCAGTCATACCCCCAGTATTGCCAAAGAATTATCGTGGATGATGGGACGCCCTATCCGCCACGCCAGCAGTGAATTGCGCGGTGTCGAAGAGCGCGCACTGGCAATGATTGAGATGAGCGAGCACGCACTTGCCTCTTACCATTTACCGGACAAAACCGGCTTTACCCGTTTCATCACACGAGAACCGCTGGGCACCGTCTTGGTGATCGCCCCGTGGAACTATCCGTACCTCACCGCCATCAATTCCGTGATACCCGCGCTATTGGCGGGCAACAGCGTGATCCTCAAACCGTCATCACAAACCCCATTAACCGCCCTGCGCTTACAACAGGCGTTTAATGACGCGCGCTTGCCTGCGGGCGTCTTTCAACACTTGTATCTGAACCATAAAAACACCGCCACCTTGATTGCCAGTGAACGCCTGCATCATGTGGTGTTTACCGGCTCTGAAGCAGGCGGCGTCGCCGTTGAAAAAGCCGCAGCCGGCCATTTCCACACCTTGGGGCTCGAACTGGGCGGCAAAGATCCGGCATATGTCTGCGCCGATGCCAACCTCGACCATGCGGTCAAGACCGTAGTGGATGGCGCACTCTATAACGCTGGTCAATCCTGCTGTGGGATCGAACGGGTCTATGTCGATGCCGCCATTCATGATCAGTTTGTGGACAAGGTGACCGCAATGGTCAACCGCTACCGCCTGAACAACCCACTCGATGAATACACGACCCTCGGCCCCATGGTCAGCGCCCCAGCCGCTGATAAAGTTCGCCTTCAACTGCGAGAAGCCATTGCCATGGGGGCGACAGCACACATTGTTGAGTCAAACTTTCCGCTAAGCCGTGACGGCACCCCGTATTTGGCCCCGCAGGTACTGACACAGGTTAACCACAAAATGCGCATCATGCGGGAAGAAACCTTTGGCCCGGTGATCCCCATACAAAAAGTCGACTATTGTGATGAAGCCATCGCCTTAATGAACGACAGCCCTTATGGGTTAACCGCTAGCGTGTTCACCCGCGATGCCGCATTAGCCATGAAAATTGGCAATCTCATGGACTGCGGCACCTTTTTCGTCAATCGGTGTGATTATCTCGATCCCGGTTTAGCGTGGGTCGGTACCAAACGCTCAGGTAAAGGCTATGCTTTGTCACACATGGGGTTTGAAACCTTAACCCGCCCCAAATCTTTCCATATTAAACACGCATAAGGGACGGTATGAGCGTTATGCATTGGCACTTCCCCACCCAGATTGCCGTGGGTGAACACACTAGCCAGCAACTACCGGATTACTGCCAACAGGCAGGCATCCAAACCCCTTTTTTTGTCGTCGATCCCCAATTATTGACGACCACCTCGGTGCAAGCCCTGCTGGCTCCCTTTCAGCCACCAATACACAGCGTTTTCAGTCACTTTAGCGGAGAACCGACCGACGGCCACCTCACGGATGCGGTAACGGCTTGCCGCGCCCATCACCATGATGGTCTGATCGCAATCGGAGGCGGTTCTGCGATGGATATAGCCAAAGCTGTTGCTCTGCTCGCCCCACAGTCGTGTGATTTACCCGCCGGTTTATGGGACTTTGAAGACGGCGCTTACGATCCCGCGCAACATCGACTGATCCCTCTGTTGCCCGCCATCGCGTTACCGACTACCGCAGGAACGGGCTCAGAGGTGGGACGTTCGGCAGTGATCACCGATAGCCGTAACCAACAAAAACGGATCATTTTTCATCCCGATATGCTGCCCCGTTTCGTTTTATTGGATCCAACCCTAACGCTTTCTTTACCGCCTCACTTAACTGCCGCAACGGGCATGGATGCACTTTCACATAACCTTGAAGCCTATTGCAGCGGCGCGTATCACCCCATGGCAGAAGCCATCGCCTTAGAGGGAATGCGGCTTATCCAGCACAACTTGCCTGTCGCTTATCATGACAGTGAACATATGCAGGCTCGAACACAAATGTTAATTGCCGCCAGCATGGGGGCCACCGCCTTCCAAAAAGGCTTGGGGGCCATGCACGCCTTAGCCCACACGTTAGGGGCAACACATCATCTGCACCATGGCCTGCTCAATGCGGTGCTCATGCCGTATGTACTGTGCGCCAACCACCGCTATTTACATGAAAAGATGCAGCGCCTTGCCCGTTATCTGGATTTGCCGGAGCAAGACTTCACCGGGGTACTCACTTGGGTTTTGGATTTACGTGCACAACTGGGGATCCCACATACACTGGCAGATCTCGGGCTCAGTGCGTTGGACACGGCAGCACTAGGCGAGATGGCACATCACGATCCGGCCGCGGTGGGGAATCCTCGGCATTTCACGTCCGAGCAATACCGAGACATTCTTGAATATGCCCAACGCGGCACGCTCGATCTGTAGTCGTGAACTGAAAAACGAGCAGATGAAACAGGCAGAAACAATAAGTGGGCAACCGAAAGAGGCAGTATGAAACTCGGTATTTTGTTGTGTGATGATGTCCGTGAACCGCTACAAGCCCGCCATGGCAACTACCCTGATATGTTCACGTGCTTGTTTGAACACGTCGACAGCAGTATTTGCTTGCAGTTTTATCGGGTGATCGACGGGCAGTATCCCCAATCTCTCGATGAATGTGATGCCTATCTGATCAGTGGCAGCCGCTACAGCGTGTATGACACGTCACGTTGGATCATGACATTCACCGCATTTATCCAGCGCCTATATCAACAACATATCCCACTGATTGGCATCTGCTTTGGCCATCAAATGCTGGCATGGGCGCTCGGCGGCGAGGTGGCCCGCGCTGACAAAGGTTGGGGGATCGGCGTTCATTCAGCCACCTTCGAACCCCACGTACTCACCCTGCATAGCTGGTTGCCTGACACGCTAGACAAGTACGCCCTGATCGTCAGCCATCAGGATCAAATTCTCACCCTGCCGCCACACAGCACTGTGTTGGCAGGCAGTGCCTTTTGTCCCACCGCCATGCTATTAGTCGGCGATCATTGTCTCGGCATACAAGGACACCCGGAATACACCCCGCACTACAGCCAAGATCTCATTACGCTGCGTCACACCCTTTTTCCGGAGAAAACCGCCAACAATGCGCTCAATTCATTATTGGCACATACACATCATATTGAAATGACGGAAACCATCGTGAGTTTTATTAAATCGCGATTGATACTTAAACAGCATTAATGGGGTTATAACGGAATGTATTTATGGGCAATTCATCAATTCTTCCGTGACGGTTAATTCCCATAGCCCCACGCCTTCAAATAATTGTTCAATTTGCTCTCTGTTTAGGCTTATCGAACATTTATCATTGGATATGACTATTGCCCTTAAAAACGAATCAACTTCTTCTTTTGAAAAGAATTTCGGATCATAAAACCACCCGTCTTCATCACCTGGTGACAACGTAAAATTCATCTCTTGATACTCTGATGAATCAATGGAGAACTTGCCTTTAAAGGCTATTTCTTTATCTGTATGATTCACAATCATCACTAAATTAGGTGATGTGCATCCTGACAAAAAAAACAATGACATTATAAATACTATTTTTATCATTATCTTATCC
>NZ_JAKJSN010000078.1:0-16610 GCF_050337005.1 Photobacterium japonica
GTCCGTAGACGTTATGCGGTATTAGCCATCGTTTCCAATGGTTATCCCCCACACTAAGGCATGTTCCCAGGCATTACTCACCCGTCCGCCGCTCGTCAGCAAAGAAAGCAAGCTTTCTTCCTGTTACCGCTCGACTTGCATGTGTTAGGCCTGCCGCCAGCGTTCAATCTGAGCCATGATCAAACTCTTCAATTAAAAGTGTTTGCTGCTATAAATAGCGGCTCAATGAAAAACTGTGTTGTTCATTACCGAAGTAATGAACGAATTGACTGTGCCAAAATAACTTGCGTCATTTTGTATTGGTCACTCAGTATCATTGATAATTCTTTTGTTGACTATCATTTCACGAGTGCCCACACAGATTGCATGGTCAAATTGTTAAAGAACGTTGACTTAACAATCAAACTCTTTCGAGTTGCTTGCCAGGTCAGGGTTGCGAATTCTACGCCATCCCAACTTAATGTCAACAAGTAATTCTTAATGAATTAAAACAACTTATTTGACACCCCTCTTTCGAGGCCGACCCGGTTAACACTTGCTTATCTGCGTGTTGCTCCGTGTCGATGAGGTGGCATTATAGGGAGATAATACGCGCTGACAACCCTTTTTTATCCACTCACCGCTCAGTCGCTCACCAAACAAACAAAAACACAAAAGTCGTACTAATAACACCCTTGATCACACGCTATTTGTCTCTATCAGGATGACAATCCCCTTTCCCCTCCTGTCTTTATTACTCCTTTTTCGCCATCAAACAGGCACTGTCCATCACAAAGAACAGCCATTGCATCCAACATCATGATCAGGTCGAGGAGGGGATAACTTAATGGTATGCACCAAAATAAGCGTATCAGCGTATAGATCGCCGCAACGGCCTTCATGATCTAACAAGCTGGGGCTGCACAACAAACGCATCTTTATAAAGACATAACAAAAAGCGGGAACGGAAAAATGATTTATCGATAAGACGCCGAAGTACCGATAGAGATAGAGATAGAGATAGAGATAGAGATAGAAGAGTCAAAGAAGGGAAGGTGAAACACAAATCTTTGTAATGGTAAAAAAAACAAAAAAAAGCCGAGTTAAAAAACTCGGCTTTTTTTGTATTTAACGCACTATTGCTTATTCAGCAGTAGCTTCTTCCTTTGCAGGACGATCTACAAGCTCAATGTAAGCCATAGGGGCTTTATCGCCAGCACGGAAACCGCACTTAAGAATGCGAGTATAGCCGCCCGGACGTTGAGCAAAACGTGGACCTAATTCGTTAAACAGTTTCGCAACGACTTCGTTATCACGAGTACGAGCGAATGCAAGACGACGGTTAGCAACACTGTCTGTCTTAGCTAGGGTAATCAATGGCTCAATTACGCGACGCAGCTCTTTTGCCTTAGGCACGGTAGTCTTGATAAGTTCGTGACGTACCAGAGAGCTAGCCATGTTGCTGAACATCGCTTTGCGATGGCTGCTGTTGCGGTTGAGTTGACGACCACTCTTACGATGGCGCATGACCTAATCCTTCTAACTAGATATCAGTAACTATTAATCTTCAGCAATTGATGCTGGCGGCCAGTTTTCTAGGCGCATACCTAGAGACAAGCCACGTGATGCCAGCACGTCTTTGATTTCAGTCAAAGACTTTTTACCAAGGTTTGGCGTTTTAAGTAGCTCAACCTCAGTACGCTGAACGAGATCACCGATGTAATGGATCGCTTCTGCTTTTAGACAATTCGCAGAGCGAACAGTTAGTTCAAGATCGTCTACAGGACGCAGTAGGATCGGATCGAACTCCGGCTTCTCTTCTTTTTCTTCAGGAACACGTACATCACGAAGATCTACGAATGCATCCAGTTGTTCAGCAAGAATCGTTGCTGCACGACGGATAGCTTCCTCAGGATCAAGAGTACCGTTGGTCTCCATATCGATAACAAGCTTGTCAAGGTCAGTACGTTGTTCAACACGTGCTGCTTCAACTGCGTAAGCGATACGGTCAACTGGGCTGAATGTTGCATCAACCAGTAGACGACCAATTGGACGCTCGTCTTCTTCTGTGTGAATTCGAGCAGACGCTGGTACATAGCCACGACCACGCTCTACCTTGATGCGCATGCTGATTTCAGCATTGTCATCAGTTAGGTGGCAGATTACGTGTTCTGGGTTCGCAATCTCAACATCACCATCATGGGTGATGTCACCTGCAACAACAGGGCCTGCACCAGATTTATTCAGAGTAAGGATAACTTCGTCTTTACCCTCAACCTTAACGGCTAGGCCCTTAAGGTTTAGAAGGATCTCAAGAACATCTTCCTGTACTCCTTCTTTGGTGCTGTACTCGTGCAACACACCATCGATCTCTACTTCAGTTACGGCACAACCCGGCATTGAAGATAGAAGAATACGACGTAGAGCGTTACCAAGAGTGTGGCCGAAACCACGCTCAAGTGGCTCAAGAGTTACTTTTGCATGCGTCGAGTTAACTTGTTCAATATCAACAAGACGTGGCTTAAGAAATTCTGTTACAGAACCCTGCATTGTGTCCTCTCTTAACTATAGCTTTACTTAGAGTAAAGCTCGACGATCAGGTGTTCGTTGATGTCGGCAGACAAATCAGAACGCTCTGGAAGACGCTTAAACGTACCTTCCAACTTGCTGCTGTCTACTTCGACCCAAGTCGGTAGTTCACGCTGAGTAGCAACTTCTAGAGCTGCTTTGATGCGTGCCTGGTTCTTAGCTTTCTCGCGAATGCTAACAACGTCGTTTGCCGTTACCTTGAAAGAAGGAACGTTTACGACTGTACCGTTAACTAGGATCGCTTTGTGGCTTACCAACTGACGTGATTCAGCGCGTGTAGCACCGAAACCCATGCGGTAAACAACGTTATCTAGACGACCTTCAAGAAGCTGAAGCAGGTTTTCACCTGTGTTGCCTTTAAGGCGAGCAGCTTCTTTGTAGTAGTTACGGAATTGCTTCTCAAGTACGCCATATGTACGACGAACTTTCTGCTTCTCACGAAGCTGAACGCCGTAGTCAGATAGACGACCGCGACGCGCACCATGCATGCCCGGTGCGTTATCAATCTTACACTTGGTATCAATCGCGCGTACACCAGACTTAAGGAATAAGTCAGTGCCTTCACGACGGCTAAGCTTCAGCTTAGGACCCAAATATCTTGCCATGTTCTTTCTCCAGTTTTCCTAGAAACGTTATACGCGACGTTTCTTAGGTGGACGACAACCGTTATGTGGAATCGGAGTCGCATCAACAATGTTAGTGATACGGAAACCCGCAGCGTTTAGAGCGCGGATAGTAGACTCACGACCAGGACCTGGGCCCTTAACCATAACTTCTAGGTTCTTAACGCCATATTCTTTGGCCATTTCACCACAACGCTCAGCAGCAACCTGTGCAGCGAACGGAGTAGATTTACGAGAACCGCGGAAACCTGAACCACCTGCAGTAGCCCAAGATAGAGCGTTACCCTGACGGTCAGTAATGGTTACGATTGTGTTATTGAAAGAAGCATGAATGTGCGCAACGCCATCAGCTACTTGCTTACGTACGCGCTTACGCGCGCGAGTTGGTTGTTTTGCCATTGTACTCTACCTTATCCGATTATTTTTTGATCGGCTTGCGCGGACCCTTACGGGTACGTGCGTTGGTTTTAGTACGCTGTCCACGTAGTGGTAGACTGCGACGATGACGAAGACCGCGGTAACAGCCAAGGTCCATAAGACGCTTGATGTTCATCGATACTTCACGACGTAGATCACCTTCTACAGTGTACTTAGCTACACCATCACGCAGTTGATCGATCTGCTCTTCAGTTAGTTCACTGATCTTAACACTTTCAGCAATACCCACTTCAGCTAGAATAGCTTTAGAGCGAGTTTTACCAATGCCGTAGATCGCAGTAAGTGCGATTACAGAATGCTTATGATCAGGAATGTTAATGCCTGCAATACGGGCCACTATTCACTCCTAGTACTTTTCAAGAATAACCGCTGCAGAGCCCGTCTAGGATACGCAGCGGTGGAACAATTCTTTTGCACACACAAAAGATTGGTTGGCTAATTTAGCCAACCTACCTTCAATTTGCAAGAAATATTTCTGCTAATTAGCCTTGGCGTTGTTTATGCTTTGGCTCACTGCAAATTACACGCACAACACCGTTGCGCTTGATAACTTTACAGTTACGGCAGATTTTCTTAACGGAAGCACGAACTTTCATTGCTAAACTCCGTAAATGAGTTAACCAATCTTAACGGCTTGAGCCTTTCAGATTAGCCTTTTTCAAAACAGACTCATATTGTTGAGACATCAAATGTGTCTGAACTTGAGCCATGAAGTCCATAATGACTACAACTACAATCAGTAGTGAAGTACCGCCAAAATAGAAGCGGACATTCCATGCAATCATCATAAACTCGGGGATCAGACAGATAAAGGTAATGTACATCGCACCGACCAATGTCAGACGGGTCATCACTTTATCTATATATTTTGCGGTCTGTTCTCCCGGGCGAATACCAGGTACGAACGCACCAGACTTCTTCAAGTTGTCAGCTGTCTCGCGAGGGTTAAACACCAACGCGGTATAGAAGAAACAGAAGAAAATAATCGCAGCAGCATAAAGCATCACATAAAGTGGCTGACCTGGACTTAGCGCAAGTGATACATCACTGAGCCAAGACAAGTTTTCATTCTGTCCAAACCACTGAGTCAGTGTGCCTGGGAACAGAATAATGCTTGATGCAAAGATTGCTGGAATTACCCCTGCCATGTTGATTTTCAACGGCAAGTGCGTGCTTTGCGCAGCAAAGACACGACGGCCTTGTTGACGCTTGGCATAGTTAACGACGATTCGACGCTGACCACGCTCCATAAACACGACAAAGTAGATAACAGCAAAAGAAATTACTGCAATTAATAGCAGAAGAAGTACGTGCAATTCACCTTGACGCGCTTGCTCCACTGTCTGTCCAATAGCTGGTGGCAAACCTGCAACGATACCAGTGAAAATAATCACAGATATGCCGTTACCAATGCCACGTTCAGTAATTTGCTCACCTAACCACATTAAGAACATGGTGCCGGTAACCAAACTCACAACCGCAACAAAGTAGAATCCAAGACCTGGGTTTACGACCAGATCAGGGATCATACTTGGTAACCCCGTCGCAATACCAATTGCTTGGAAGGTTGCCAAAACAAGCGTGCCGTAACGGGTATACTGGCTTATCTTACGACGGCCAGACTCCCCTTCCTTCTTCAGCTCTGCCAAAGGCGAATATACAACCGTTAGCAACTGGACAATGATCGATGCCGATATATACGGCATGATGCCCAGCGCCAGAATGGAAGCACGCTCAAGTGCACCGCCAGAGAACATGTTAAACAGTTCAATGACGGTACCCTTTTGCTGTTCGAACAGATCGGCAAGTACAGCAGCGTCAATACCAGGAATAGGCACAAAGGAGCCCGCTCGGAAAATTAAGATAGCACCTAATACGAACAGCAGGCGAGTCTTAAGCTCTGCTAGGCCACCTTGCGCACTACGAAAATCTTGTCCTGGTTGTTTAGCCATCTGTACCTCATCCTCGAGTTAATTATTCCTCGATTTTACCGCCTGCAGCTTCGATAGCAGCTTTAGCGCCTTTAGTCACGCGTAGACCTTTAACAGTTACAGCACGAGTGATCTCACCAGAAAGTACAACTTTCGCGAACTGAATGTTCTTAGTGATTACATTCGCAGCCATAAGTGTTTCTAGGCTTACTACGTCACCTTCAACTTTCGCTAGCTCTGCTAGACGAACTTCAGCTGATACTAGGCTCTTACGAGAAGTAAAACCGAATTTTGGTAGACGCTGTTTCAAAGGCATCTGACCGCCTTCGAAGCCTGGACGTACAGAACCACCTGAACGTGATTTCTGACCTTTGTGACCACGGCCACAAGTTTTACCCAGACCTGAACCGATACCACGGCCTACGCGCTTCGCAGAAGGCTTAGAACCAGCAGCCGGTGATAGAGTATTCAAACGCATACTGATTACTCCTCAACTTTAACCATGTAGTAAACCTTGTTGATCATGCCGCGTACGCAAGCAGTATCTTCAAGTTCTACAGTGTGGTTGATGCGACGAAGGCCAAGGCCCAGCAAAGTAGCTTTATGTTTCGGTAAACGACCGATAGAGCTCTTTGTCTGTGTTACTTTAATAGTCTTTGCCATGTCGATTACTCCAGAATTTCTTTAACAGAAAGACCACGCTTAGCAGCGATCTTTTCTGGAGAGTTAATTCCACTCAAACCGTCAATTGTTGCGCGAACAACGTTGATTGGGTTAGTAGAACCGTATGCTTTTGCAAGAACGTTACGGATACCCGCAACTTCTAGCACTGCACGCATTGCACCACCGGCGATGATACCAGTACCTTCTGAAGCAGGCTGCATGTACACTTTAGAACCAGTGTGTGCGCCTTTAACAGCGTGGTGTAGAGTACCGTCGTTTAGTGAAACAGTAACCATGTTACGGCGTGCTTTTTCCATCGCTTTCTGGATTGCAGCAGGAACTTCACGTGCCTTGCCGTAACCAAAACCGATGCGACCGTTACCGTCACCAACTACAGTCAGTGCAGTAAAGCTGAAAATGCGTCCGCCTTTAACCGTCTTAGATACACGGTTAACAGCGATCAGCTTTTCATTCAAATCTGATTGAGTTTTTTCGTTAGCCATCTTCCGCCTACCTTAGAATTTCAGACCAGCTTCACGAGCAGCTTCTGCTAGTGCAGCTACACGGCCGTGGTATTGGAAACCAGAACGATCGAATGCAACGTTAGAGATGCCTTTTTCAATCGCGCGCTCAGCAATAGCTTTACCTACAGCTGCAGCAGCGTCTTTGTTACCGGTGCTCTTAACCTGCTCACGGATCGCTTTTTCTAGGGTAGAAGCGGCTGCGATTACCTCAGAGCCATTTGGTGCGATTACCTGAGCGTACACGTGACGTGGAGTACGGTGTACAACTAGGCGAGTTGCGCCCAGTTCAGCAATCTTACGACGTGCTCGGGTCGCACGACGGATACGAGATGCTTTCTTATCCATAGTGTTACCTTACTTCTTCTTAGCTTCTTTAGTACGCACGATTTCATCGGCGTAACGAACACCTTTGCCTTTGTAAGGCTCAGGGCTACGGTAAGCACGAATATCTGCAGCTACTTGACCAACAACCTGCTTATCAGTACCAGTTAGTACGATTTCAGTTTGTGAAGGACATTCAGCTTTGATACCTGCTGGTAGTTCATGCGCAACTGGGTGCGAGAAGCCTAAAGTTAGGTTAACAGTTGAACCAGCAACGTTCGCACGGTAACCAACACCTTTCAGAGTAAGCTTCTTAGTATAGCCTTCAGTAACACCAACAACCATGTTGTTAACTAGTGCACGAGCAGTACCTGCTTGAGCCCAAGCCTTATCGAATCCTTCACGAGGACCGAAAGTGATGGTGTTTTCTTCCTGGGACAATACAACTGCCTGGTGGATAGTACGAACTAGTTCGCCTTTACCGCCTTTAACAGTGATTTCCTGACCGTTGAGTTTAACTTCTACGCCGGCAGGAATAACTACTGGTGCTTTTGCAACACGAGACATTTCCTACTCCTATTATGCTACGTAGCAGATAATCTCACCGCCAAGGCCCGCTTTACGAGCAGCGCGGTCGGTCATAAGACCCTTGGAAGTTGAGATAACAGCAATACCAAGGCCACCCATCACTGATGGTAGAGCATCTTTTTTCTTGTAGATGCGCAGACCAGGACGTGATACACGTTGGATTTGCTCGATAACTGGGTTAGCTTCGAAGTACTTAAGAGTAACTTCTAGCTCAGGCTTAACTTCACCAGTTACGGTGAAATCAGCCACGAAACCTTCTTCTTTTAGAAGTGCAGCGATTGCAACTTTCTGCTTAGAAGATGGCATTTTAACAGCAACTTTTTTCGCTGCCTGACCGTTACGAAGACGGGTCAGCATATCCGAAATCGGATCTTGCATGCTCATAAGTTAATACTCCGTGATTCTGAATTGCTAGCTGATTACCAGCTTGCTTTACGTAGACCCGGAATCTCGCCTTTCATGCAAGCTTCACGAACCTTGATACGGCTTAGACCAAACTTACGTAGGTAGCCGTGTGGACGTCCAGTCTGGTTACAGCGGTTACGCTGACGAGACTTCGCAGAATCACGTGGTAGTGACTGAAGTTTAAGCACTGCATTCCAGCGGTCTTCTTCAGACGCATTCACGTCGCTAATTAGAGCTTTTAGCGCAGCACGCTTTTCAGCGAACTTAGCTACTAGCTTGGCACGTTTTACTTCGCGTGCCTTCATAGATTCTTTAGCCATTAGTAACCCTTACTTTTACTTACGGAATGGGAAGTTAAAAGCAGACAGTAGAGCATGAGCTTCTTCATCAGATTTCGCAGAAGTTGTGATTGTGATATCAAGACCACGCACACGATCTACTTTATCGTATTCGATTTCTGGGAAGATGATCTGCTCACGAACGCCCATGCTGTAGTTACCACGACCGTCGAATGATTTCGGGTTTAGACCACGGAAATCACGGATACGAGGTACAGCAATTGAAATTAGACGCTCGAAAAAGTCCCACATACGTTCGCCACGTAAGGTTACTTTACAGCCAATAGGGTAGCCCTCACGGATCTTAAAACCAGCAACAGACTTACGCGCTACAGTGATTAGCGGCTTCTGACCTGCAATTGCAGTCATGTCAGCAGCAGCGTTCTCTAGCAGCTTCTTGTCATTGATAGCTTCGCCCACACCCATGTTAAGTGTGATCTTTTCGATCCTTGGGACTTGCATGATACTCTTGTATTCGAACTTGCCAGCAAGATCTTTTACAACAGTCTCTTTGTAGTAATCATGCAGTTTCGCCATAGTACTACTCCAACTTACTTAATAGTTTCGCCAGTCGACTTGAAGAAACGAACTTTTTTGTCGTCTTCAAATCGGAAGCCTACACGGTCCGCTTTACCTTCACCGTTAACGATTGCAACGTTAGAAGCGTCAATTGCTGCTTCTTTTTCAACGATGCCACCTTGGACGCCCATTGCCGGTACCGGCTTCTGGTGCTTCTTCACAAGGTTAATACCTTCAACGATAACTTTACCGGTTGCTAGAACCTTAGTTACTTTACCTTTCTTACCTTTATCTTTACCAGTAAGAACGATAACTTCGTCGTTACGACGGATTTTAGCTGCCATTTGAATTACTCCTTACAGTACTTCAGGCGCTAGTGAAACGATCTTCATGAACTTATCGCCACGAAGCTCGCGTGTCACAGGGCCGAAAATACGAGTACCGACTGGTTGCTCAGTAGTGTTGTTCAACAGTACGCAAGCATTACGGTCAAAACGAATGACAGAGCCGTCTGGACGACGAACGCCTTTACGAGTGCGCACGACCACCGCTTTCAGAACGTCACCTTTCTTAACTTTACCGCGAGGAATTGCTTCCTTAACAGTAACTTTGATGACATCACCGATATGTGCATAGCGACGGTGTGAACCACCCAGAACCTTAATACACATTACGCTACGTGCGCCGGAGTTATCGGCTGCATCAAGCATACTTTGCATTTGGATCATGTTAGTGCTCCGCTAATTTTAAACATCTAGACCCATTACGAGTCGATTTGCCTTTTCTTCAAAGGCGGCGAATAATAACACCATTTTCGACCGTTGGGTAGACAAAAAATAAACGGCCCCAAAGATTCTCGGGGGCCGCTCTGTTATATCGTAGCTAAGTTCGCTTAACCGCGAGCTTTTTCAACTACGCGTACCAATGTCCAAGACTTAGTCTTTGACAGTGGACGACACTCACGAACTTCAACCATGTCGCCTAGGCCACATTCGTTGTTTTCGTCATGTGCATGAAGTTTAGTCGTGCGTGTGATGTACTTACCGTAGATCGGGTGCTTCACTTTACGCTCGATTGCAACAACAATTGACTTGTCGCCTTTGTCGCTAACAACACGACCAAGCTGAGTACGAATTTTATCGCTCATTATGCGCCAGCCTTCTCAGTCAGAACGGTTTTAACACGTGCGATATCGCGACGTACTGCTTTCAGAGTGTGAGACTGCTGTAGTTGACCAGTTGCAGCTTGCATGCGCAAGTTAAACTGTTCACGTAGCAAGCCCACAAGCTCAGCATTCAGTTCTTCGACGCTTTTAGCGCGCAGATCTTGTGCGTTCATCACATCACCGCCTTTGTTACGAATGTTGTTTTGATTGGTAGCTTACGTGCAGCAAGATCGAATGCTTCACGAGCTAGTGTTTCAGAAACACCATCCATTTCGTATAGAACTTTACCTGGTTGAATCTGTGCTACCCAGTACTCAACGTTACCCTTACCTTTACCTTGACGAACTTCAAGAGGCTTAGATGTGATTGGTTTGTCTGGGAAGACACGAATCCAGATTTGGCCCTGACGTTTGATATGACGAGTCATAGCACGACGTGCCGCTTCGATCTGACGAGCAGTTAGGCGACCACGGCCAACAGCTTTAAGACCAAATGTACCGAAGCTTACATCAGTACCGTTCGCTAGACCGCGGTTACGACCTTTAAAGGCCTTGCGGAATTTAGTGCGTTTAGGTTGCAGCATCAATAAACTCCTTATTTACGGCCTTTGCGCTGCTTCTTAGGCTTGTCAGCCTTAGGCTCTTCAACCGGCATACCGCCTAGAACTTCACCTTTGAAGATCCAAACTTTAACGCCGATAACACCGTATTGGGTGTGAGCCGAAGAAGTTGCGTAATCAATGTCAGCACGTAGAGTGTGTAGAGGCACACGGCCTTCACGGTACCACTCAGTACGTGCAATTTCAGCACCGCCTAGACGGCCGCTTACTTCTACTTTGATACCTTTAGCGCCAAGACGCATAGCGTTCTGAACTGCACGCTTCATAGCGCGACGGAACATTACGCGACGCTCTAGCTGAGACGAAATGCTGTCTGCTACTAGTTGACCGTCTAGCTCTGGCTTACGTACTTCAGAGATGTTGATCTGAGCTGGAACGCCCGCGATCTTCGCTACTGCTGCACGTAGTTTCTCTACGTCTTCGCCTTTCTTACCGATAACAACGCCTGGACGAGCAGTGTGAATAGTCACACGGATGCTCTTAGCAGGACGCTCGATAACGATACGTGAAAGAGACGCTTTTGCTAGTTCCTTAGTTAGGAACTGACGCACCTTGAAGTCGCCGTCTAGGTTGTCAGCGAACTCTTGGCTGTTAGCAAACCAAGTGGTATTCCAAGGCTTACAGATGCCAAGACGAATACCATTAGGATGTACTTTTTGACCCATTGCTTTCTCTCCTAGTCTCTTAGCGGTCTGCTACAACAACAGTGATGTGGCTAGAACGCTTCAAGATGCGATCGGCACGGCCTTTAGCACGAGGCATAATACGCTTCATGGTAGGACCTTCGTCAACGAAGATTTTTGCAACATTAAGATCATCAATGTCTGCGCCTTCGTTGTGTTCTGCGTTAGCGATAGCAGACTCTAGAACTTTCTTGATAAGATCAGCAGCTTTTTTGTTGCTGAAAGTTAGAATTTCTAGAGCTTGAGCAACTGGCTTACCGCGCAGTTGATCTGCAACCAAACGAGCTTTCTGCGGCGAAATGCGAGCAAAGCGATGTTTAGCGATAGCTTCCATTACTTACTCCTTAGCGCTTCTTAGCTTTCTTATCTGCAGCGTGGCCGCGATAAGTACGTGTTGGTGCAAATTCGCCTAGCTTGTGACCGATCATTTCTTCAGAAACGAAAACAGGAACGTGCTGACGACCATTATGGACAGCGATGGTCAAACCGATCATCTGAGGGATGATCATTGAGCGACGGGACCAAGTCTTTACAGGCTTTTTGTCACCGCTTTCCAACGCTTTCTCTACCTTCTTCAGCAAGTGTAGGTCAATAAATGGACCTTTCTTGAGAGAACGTGGCATGGCGTATCCTCTTTATAATTACTTGTTACGACGACGTACGATGTACTTGTCGGTACGCTTGTTCTTACGAGTCTTGTAACCCTTAGTAGGAACACCCCAAGGTGTAACTGGGTGACGACCGCCTGATGTACGACCTTCACCACCACCGTGTGGGTGATCAACTGGGTTCATTACAACACCACGTACAGTTGGGCGGATACCACGCCAACGTGAAGCACCGGCTTTACCTAGCTCACGTAGCATGTGTTCTGCGTTACCAACTTCACCTAGAGTCGCACGACCTTCAGCAAGAACTTTACGCATTTCACCAGAACGTAGACGTAGAGTCACATAAGTGCCTGCACGTGCAATGATCTGAGCGTATGCACCAGCTGAACGAGCCAGCTGTGCACCTTTACCAGGCTTAAGTTCAACACAGTGTACGGTTGAACCTACTGGGATGTTGCGCATTGGTAGTGTATTACCAACTTTGATAGCAGCATCTGCGCCAGACTGGATTGCATCACCAGCCTGAAGACCTTTAGGTGCGATAATGTAGCGGCGCTCACCGTCTGCGTACAGAACTAGAGCGATGTTTGCGCTACGGTTTGGATCGTATTCTAGACGCTCAACTTTCGCTGGGATGCCATCTTTAGTACGTTTGAAATCGATGATACGGTAAGCATTTTTGTTACCACCACCGATGTGACGTACTGTGATACGACCGTTGTTATTACGACCACCAGACTTAGATTTTTTCTCTAGTAGTGGTGCGTACGGCTTACCCTTATGCAGGTCAGAGTTAACCACTTTAACAACGTGGCGACGACCTGGGGAAGTCGGCTTACATTTTACAATAGCCATTCTTCTTTGCTCCTAGCCTTACTCTGCACTGCCAGCGAAGTCGATGTCTTGACCTTCTTTCAAGATAACATACGCTTTCTTCACGTCTGAACGACGGCCTTGGCGCATACCTTGACGTTTGGTCTTACCCTTAGTGATAAGAGTATTTACAGACTTAACTTCAACCTCAAACAGTTTTTCAACTGCTGCTTTGATCTCTTTCTTAGTTGCTGTCATCGCTACTTTGAAAACGATAGTGTTACCGTTTTCAGCAGCCATGGTTGCTTTTTCAGAGATGTGCGGAGCACGTAGAACTTTTAAAATACGCTCTTCAGTGATCATGCTAGCATCTCCTCAACTGCTTTAACTGCTGCTGCAGTCATCACAACTTTATCGAAAGCGATCAAGCTAACTGGGTCGATTGCCTTCGCGTCACGTACGTCTACTTTGTATAGGTTACGTGCAGCTAGGAATAGATTTTCATCTAGTTCACCAGTTACGATCAGTACATCTGCCAATTCGAATTCTTTCAACTTAGCAACTAGTGCTTTAGTTTTAGGAGCTTCGATTGAGAAGTCTTCAACAACGATTAGACGCTCTTGACGAACTAGCTCAGACAGGATGCTCTTCATCGCACCACGGTACATTTTCTTGTTAACTTTCTGGCTGTGGTCCTGTGGACGTGCAGCGAAAGTTACACCACCGGTACGCCATAGCGGACTACGGATTGTACCAGCACGAGCGCGGCCTGTACCCTTCTGGCGCCATGGCTTAGCGCCACCACCAGAAACGTCAGAACGAGTCTTCTGAGCACGAGTACCTTGACGAGCACCTGCTGCAAAAGCAACAACTACCTGATGTACAAGCGCTTCATTGAAGTCACGCCCAAAAGTAGTTTCGGAGACAGTTAGCGCGTTAGCGCCTTTGACTACCAATTCCATTACTAACTCCTCGACGTTACGCTTTAACAGCTGGTTTTACGATCACGTTACCGCCTGTAGCACCTGGTACTGCACCTTTAATAAGAAGCAGATTGCGCTCAGCGTCAACACGTACGATCTCTAGGTTTTGAGTCGTTACACGCTCAGCACCCATGTGACCAGCCATTTTCTTGCCTTTAAATACGCGACCTGGAGTTTGACATTGGCCAATTGAACCCGGAGCACGGTGAGACAAGGAGTTACCATGGGTCATATCCTGAGTACGGAAGTTCCAGCGCTTAACAGCACCTTGGAAACCCTTACCTTTAGATGTACCAGTAACGTCTACTTTTTTGATTTCGTTGAATAGTTCAACAGTTAGCTCAGCGCCAACAGCAAACTCTTCGTTGTTATCTAGACGGAATTCCCAAAGACCGCGACCCGCTTCAACACCCGCTTTCGCGAAGTGGCCAGCAGCTGGCTTAGAAACACGGTTAGCTTTCTTTGAACCAGTAGTTACCTGGATTGCGTTGTAGCCGTCAGTTTCTACAGATTTAACCTGAGAAACGCGGTTTGCTTCAACTTCAACCACAGTTACTGGGATAGAAACGCCATCTTCGGTAAATACGCGGGTCATGCCCACTTTACGACCGATTAGACCAATCATTCTCTTATCTCCCCTTAACCTAGGCTGATCTGAACGTCAACGCCAGCAGCTAGATCTAGACGCATAAGAGCGTCAACAGTTTTGTCTGTTGGCTCAACGATGTCAATTAGGCGCTTGTGAGTACGGATTTCGTACTGGTCACGTGCGTCTTTATTAACGTGAGGAGAAATAAGTACAGTGAAACGCTCTTTGCGAGTAGGAAGAGGGATTGGACCCTTAACCTGCGCGCCAGTACGCTTAGCTGTTTCAACGATTTCCGCAGTTGACTGATCGATCAAACGGTGATCGAAAGCCTTTAGGCGGATACGAATACGTTGGTTCTGCATTAGACAGAGCTCCAAATAAAAATTACACAAACAATATCGCCACTCAGACTCGATAAGACGAGAGAATGCCGATTGATTTATGTGAACGTAGCATCCCTATCGGATACATTGTCAGTCAATTTAATGACTGCGAACATAAGTCAGAGTATACATTGTTAAGTTGACTAGCAACTTCTTCCTCAACGCTTATTGGTTCACAACTGCACTTATGAGATTTGGTTACCTCAGGCAGTGGATGGCATTATACAGATCACACTTTGGAACGCAAGCCTTGTAGGAAAAATAATCAGGCTTGCACAGCATAAAATACGCCTCCTCATTAATTAATTGATAAATAAGGCATTTCTATAACCTACCCCACCCTTATCTATCGATTACTCATCATCATCGACAATTTGTGCCTGGTTATAATTGGCGATCCCCATTTTTTCGATCAGTCCTAACTGGGTTTCTAACCAATCCACGTGCTCTTCTTCATCCGACAAAATTGCTTGGAATACATCACGTGAGACATAGTCATGAACATCTTCCGCATACGCAATGGCTTCGCGCAGATCCGGAATGGCAGCCATCTCCAGTGCTAAGTCACATTCGAGCATCTCTTGGGTATCTTCACCGATATTGAGCTTACCGAGATCTTGTAAGTTAGGGATCCCCTCAAGAAACAGAATACGTTCGATTAAGTGATCGGCATGATTCATCTCATCGATGGACTCATGGTATTCCTTGTCAGCGAGATGCTTGAGGCCCCAATCTTTATACATGCGGGCATGGAGGAAATATTGATTAATGGCAACCAGCTCGTTACCGAGGACTTTATTGAGATGTTGAATAATTTTTGGATCCGCTTTCATCGCACACACTCCTCTGTCGATTGTCTAAAGCATAGAACCGATCAGAGGGGTGTCAAAAGCCTGATGAAGGAAAAGCCCGTGCGTTAACTGGCCTTTTGATATTTTGCTGCCACCGTATGTTCAATCAGCACTTTGGCCTGTCGTATGCACTTGCCACACTGTGATCCTAACGGTGTCAGTTGTCTAAGTCCTTTAAGATCATAGACACCTTCCTGCTCAACCAATTGGGCAATTTTTTTATCTGATATGGCATGACAGAGACAAACAAACATAGGGCAACACTCTTATATTCAATAGGCACAAATATAAACAAGAAGCGTTCTTATTACCACTTGAGGTAATCAAAACATCTATATGCTTTTGGACTATAAAATAGTCAGTTATGCTTTTTATGAATATAAAGACAGACAAGACTAGCTAATCAGACAGCCGTCAGAAATAAGCGGATAAGCGGATAAGCGGATAAGCGGATAAGCGGATAAGCGGATAAGCGGATAAGCGGATAAGCGGATAAGCGGATAAGCGGATAATGGTACATCAACGCATAAAACGAGCAATCACAAAAAGACAAAAAGGGAGCCGAAGCTCCCTTTTTCAGTACTGTGTTACTAGTAGTTATTAAGCAACGATAGTTGCAACAACACCAGCACCAACTGTACGGCCACCTTCACGGATAGCAAAACGTAGACCTTCGTCCATCGCGATTGGCGCGATTAGAGTAACAGTCATAGAGATGTTATCACCAGGCATTACCATTTCAACGCCTTCTGGTAGCTCGATAGTACCAGTTACGTCAGTTGTACGGAAGTAGAACTGTGGACGGTAACCTTTGAAGAATGGAGTGTGACGACCACCTTCATCTTTAGAAAGCACATAGATTTCTGAAGTGAAAGTAGTGTGTGGAGTGATTGAACCTGGCTTAGCAAGAACCTGACCACGTTCAACTTCGTCACGCTTAGTACCACGTAGAAGAACACCAACGTTCTCACCAGCACGGCCTTCGTAAAGAAGCT
>NZ_JAKJSN010000079.1:0-16320 GCF_050337005.1 Photobacterium japonica
CTGTCTGTGGTCCTGTGGTCCTGTGGTCCTGTGGTCCTGTGGTCCTGTGGTCCTGTGGTCCTGTGGTCCTGTGGTCCTGTGGTCCTGTAAGCAGGATTTCAGATCGCGCTATGGACGCAAGCGCTTTCGCTCTTGCCATAGCACCTTAGGGCCATAGGGCCGCCTCTGCTCTTCCTAGAGACTCGTCCCTCGACACTCGCCCCTGCTCTTTTTCTCACACCCACTTTATTCCATACGTCTGAATGTGTTCGAGTAACTTGTCATTTTTGATTTTGTGTTTAAGCAAGAGATCGACCTTAAACGGGATCGTCGTCAGTTCTATTTGTGTAAGCAAATCAGCAATATCCGTTAAGCTGAGTAATTCCCCGCTCACCACCAAATCAATATCTGAATGCGGCTTGTACGTTCCCAACGCGCGTGATCCAAACAACCACGCGGACTCTACACGTGGGTGCTGCATTAGAATCGCGATAAGTTGCTGCTGGTGCCGTAACTTCAAGCCGTTTTTTTGAAGGGTATCTCGTTGTTGAACATCATTCATCGTTAAGACTTTTCTCAACCAAGTATTGTGTAATTGCGGTGATCACTGGCTCAAATTCACTGATAATTAACGCCTGCGCTTCCAACACATTTTCTTCATCATAGGTATGCGTCAACAAATTACGCTTGCCCAATGCATCAAGCAAGACTTCACATTGTTCAGGGGATACATGTGTCGCCTCTAACGCCGTTCTGATCACACTGCGCGGAGACGCGGCATCGTACCCTTCAAACTCAAGCAAGTCTTTCAGGGTCTTCCAGGTTAACTCGAAAGAGAATTCGAAGGTTTGAATCAACCCTGCAAGTTCTAATTCATTGTAGGATTCTTGAGCACACGCTTTCGTTAATCGTGAATGTGCTTTTTGCAGATTTTGTAGTCGTTGTTTCCAACGCAGTGGATTGAGTGACATCGATATGCTCTGTAATAAAGAAGGTGAAGGAAGAATAACACATTAATATTTTTCTTCCGCTTCTTCCCCCCCAGCTTTTCCTCGAAGCGCAGCGAGACGCGTCCCTCGACACTCGTCCCTTTTCTCCCTACTCCACCGCTGCGGTCACCGGTGGCGCGGGATCATCACCGCCGCCGCTATCCGACACGGCAACACCAATCACAACTGCGGCCACCCCGACAGCGAGTACCGTGGCCGTAATGCCACCCGCGGATGCCGCTAAGGCGCTATCAATGCCAGCGGCAGTGCCCGTCTGCTCCGTTGCTGCTTTTGCGGTTGTCGCCGTGCTATTAGCAGCAGAGGCATTGGTTGAGGTTGATGTGGTTTTTGTACTGCTTTGTGCGGTAGATGTTGCGCTTTGATTCGCTTGACGGGTAACTGGCTCTGACGCACAGGCAGACAGACTCATTCCCAGCAAGGCTAGTGCCATCACGGATTGTTTCATCATCACTCCCCAAAACATACGGCAATATCTTTATTGATATAAGTGTAAGTATAGAGAGGGCTGATATTTTCGAGGGAGAATGTCGGAGAAAAAGTACGGGAAAATGAAAGGCAAGCCCCCATAGCAGCGACGACGATAAATCGCCACTGCGTATGGGAAGGTTGCAGCGCTTAACCAAACACGTGAAGTAACGCAGCATTCACCGCGGCTTTATCAAAGCTTCGCGCGGCTAAGTCCTGCTGACGCGCATCAGGATCAAACCCAAAATCCTCAAGCCATTCATAGTCCACATCGCTTAACGCCGCTTTTTTCAGCAAGCGGTAAAGGCGGTTCCACTGGTCAATGCCGCCACAATCCTCTTCAGGACACACGCCACGTCCGGCACTGACACTCGGGATATCGACATCATTGGCCATCACTTTTTCCAGCGTAATGCTATGACACCAATCATCACCAAAATCATAACGGTACAGCAGTGAGTCACCGGCTTGCTTCAACAATGCGCCCAACGGTATATCGCCATCATCGTCCAAAAACCGCTGAGAAGCCGTTTCAAACAGATACGCATGCGCATCATCCCACCCCATGCTGATTTGCAATGCCACGTGGAAGACATACAAAGGGATCGTATTGCTCACTTTGATCCGGCGCCACACCGCAGGCTTCGCGTCTAGCAGCGCCACCTTCAAGACCAATCCTGTCTCTTCCTGGCCAGCATCCAATTCCATCACCATCACATCATGGTAATCCTCAATGCAGATTTCGGCTAAATCTTCAAACAACGGAAATCGCTTACGATTTAGCGCCGGATCGGTAAGCGCCTGCGCCAATTGCCAATAGGCCTCTGCCGTCTGTCTATCCGAGGAAACCGGGTTATCTGAACCGTACTGTTCAAGCAGTGCGAGAAACGCAAAACGCTCAATAAACGTCGCTTTATGCGCATAGTAATAGGTTTTCATCAGTGATTTCACCGTGACAGAGGCAGAAATAGACTCAAACGGCGGTCGCCAAGAAAACATCAGATCATTACCGATGAAACGGCTCATTTTCCGCGCATTCTCCACCGCCTTATCGCTAATATCGACTTGATAGTGCGCGATGTGATCCGCCAGTGAAAACGGTTGGGGGGTGGTCCACGCCGTCGGTAGCAGGGACAAAAAGTACAGCATATGCAAATCGATATTGTCTTCTTTTTGCTTGGCCAACAACCATGGCAATACCTCGGCCAACCAATCACTGTTGGTTGTGATCAAGGTCATCGGTGTATCCGGCACGTCCTGCATCGTGTCGACAATTGACGCAAAGAAATCGTCCTCACAGCCGAGATTCAACATGGTATCTCGCAGGCCACGCTCAAGATCCAATAAACCTGCAAAGACCCCGTTCTGGCCGTTATACCGAAAACGGATCATCACCGAGGCACACCCAATACCATCCACATGCGTCGCTTTCACCTGTTCAATGGTGGCCACCTCACCGGATGCAGCATGTTTCATGGCATACTTCTGCCAGCGTTTATAATGGCCCTGCAATTCAGGATGACGGGCAAAACGGCGTAATACATGCAACAACTGTCGCTGACTAAGGTGACACCATGATTTGTGCGTCATCCCATCCAGTGCCTCAGCGGCACACAGCGCAACGGGCTTTTCGTGGTAATAGGTCAGCAAAAGCAGCGCATCGACACTCCAGGTGAAGTGTGTGATCGCACTAAAGAGCAGTGACATGGGATCTCGCGGCATGAGGGCATAACCGGCTTCAAAAAAGTCGATAAATTCAATGCCCGACTGGATCTCTTCTTGCTTAATGTCATCAAGCAGTTGACTGATCAATGCTTCTGGCGACAGCATCACGTTACCTTCGGTATGCGTATGCTCCGCTTGTTCAGCATAGATCGCCGCCATATCCACCCCAGAGGTATCAAACTGCGCCTGCTTTAACATAGTCAGCACCTCGAAAGCGCGCTTCGGGTTCAATATCCCTTGGTTTGCCGCCTCGTTGACGATCATGGCGATGACCGCTTCAAGCTCCGCCTTCGTCCCGTCTGGCGCACGACTCACCGTCAGCGCCAACTCAGACGTTGCCACCTCCACCCAATCCAGACAAGCTGGCATCACCGCATCAGCCAGCTCATCCGGTAGCGACAAGACGGTGTAATACAGCATAAACACCGACTCTGGCTGGGCAAACCACGCCACCTGTTCAGTCGACAGTTTGCGTGGTTCAGGTTGGCGGGCGTAATCAACAAGGGCTTGCAGTAATCGTTCTGGTGATAGCACGGGGAGATTCCTTTTAAAAACAGAGGGGATATAGCCAACTTCCGAAGATAACGCTTAACATACCAACAAGGCCCTTGCGAGCCAAGTCGTGAGTATCGTTAGGGCGAAGTACGCTGTCTTCTTCACGACACATCAAGGACAACGCTCACAGGCAAAACACGATCACGGCGTTAAAAACCGACTGACAACATACTCACTGTCATAACATGGCAGCATAATATGCTACAGTTCCATTGGGGATGCTCCTTTGTAAGGCATCACACACCAACATTGTCTCCTACTAGATACAGTGATAAGCTTTAATCTGAATTGATAATTAGAGGCTGCTATACCAGAGATAGATGCATTGCTTGGGCTTGGGCTTTCGTTTTGTTTATATTTTTTCGATAACAAGCAGCATAAATTACCTTATATTCATGTCAAATATGGTAGTTATGAATTAATCATAGCAATTGAAACAGGTGAGTACTTAGAAGGTTATTTGCCAAATAAGCAACGAAAACGAGCTGAAACTCACATTGAAAACAATCGCGTAAAATTGATGGCAATGTGGCAACAAGCCGTTGCTGGCATTAATCCGGGTAAATTATAGGTGATGTATGTTGAAAGTCATTGATGTTGATTGGGTCGCTGATTTTACACTTGAGCTTACTTTTAGTGACGGTTATACCGGTGAAGCAAACTTAACTGCGTATTTCCAAAAAGAAGCATTTAGTCATGTAGATAACTTTCAAAAGTTTGCATTAACGGCTGAGGGTTCTCTTGATTGGAGTGGTGTGAAATTATCAGCACCGACGTTAAAGGGGATCACAAAGGGTAATTATGCTGAATCTGATTTAACGCCTTTTGATGTTAAAGAAATGGAAATGGTGATCAAGCAAGCTTCATGGGATTCAATGCAAGAAGGTCGAGCAGATATTTTGCAGACTGCCATTCGCTCCTATGTTGAACAATTTGGTCACAGTGTTGTCATTGAACGCGCCGGAATTAAAAGTAGAACGAGCGCTTACCGTTCGTTAAAACCGGAAACGACACCCAGTTTTGGTACTTTGGTTCAATTAGGCCATGCCGTTATTGAATTAGCTAAAGACAGAGTCTCTGCGCATTCTTTGAGTCGCACGTCACAGCAAGAATAGGTGTCGCGCCGCCGACACGTAAGCGCGTAATTAAGCAGTGAGGCCTTATTCGGCCTCACCTAACCACTTCATTGCAATAAATAAACCAGAACGAACCGGAATGGTTTGCACGCTAGCCTTTTACTCATTACCCATGCAATTGACGCCACTTTTCTAGCTGAGATGGTCTTAGGCCGTATCGTGCCAATACACCCTCGTGAATTCGCCTGAGCTCTTCTAATGCAAGGGCGATAATGTTTTGTTTATCCGTTTCTTGTTCATCACTCATACACGATTCAATGATATCAAGAGGTTGAGATCCAGGCGTCAGTATGACTTGTTTAACTATCATCTTTATCTTCGCTCGATATTGCAAGCGTTGTTGATCGGGTTTCACTAACTCTTGTTTCACGGCTAAGTATTCTTTTGTCGAGCGCTCGTACGCCCATAAATACAGATCACGAAGAAGCTCTATTCTATTCATCTCATAGACACCAAGCACCGCTTTACTGTAGGCTTCTTCGGGTACATCTAAGAACGTAAGAGGACATACGTTGGTTTTAAGCAAAGGGATATTTGCAGCCAAACGAGAGGTACGTTTATTAATATCAGCAAAGGGTTGCAAATAAGGTAAATGCACCATGATAAAAAATGACTGCTCAAAGGGATCGATGATTTGATTAGCTTTATTCAGTATTGATTCCAGTTGGATAGAGAGCACCTCTTCGGATGACATTGGCTTATACACGCTGCCTCCTATCTCTACCACATGACTACGTACTCGCCCTTCATCAAACGGATTGGCTAATAAGTTTTCTGATAGCGCACTGTGCAAATTTAATATTGTGAAACGATTAAACGCAACGGAGTCGACATTATCAATCAGTAATTCAATCGCAGATTTATGATTTAAAATCATTTGCGTCTCGATGATATCTTTTCCTTGTGCAAACTGACCATGCTCAATTAATTCTACTGTGTCTAATCGACTATAAGTATTGCCTTCAAGGTGGCTTGATGCCCAAGATAAATCGATTAACAAACGATTGTAGATATCTCTTCCATACGTACCCGCGGGTTGTGTTGCATAGATGGTTTTTCCCATGCGGTGTAGTTGGCGACGAATAGGCTCAGAAAGATAGTGAGTTTTATTGGGAATGTAGTCATCTAAAAAATCACGCGAATAACCAACAGGATCACGCTCAAAAATAGGCTTACTTAGATAAGTAAGAATGTCATGGCTATCAGGAGAAAGTGGGATCGACTTAGGAAAACCATCATGCTCGCGATGGCTTGAAAGCGTGACCTCTGCTTTATTAATAAGTGCAATGTATTTACGTGAACGACCGTCACCAATGGCTGCTATCTGTTTGTCTTCAATAAGTCTATTAAGCCAGCGCTGAAGCGTACGCCGAATTAAGTCGGGATGAGCCATAATAAGGTCTGAAACAGACACCGGGTGACATTGTTGTTCGATATAGCGTTGGATTTCAAACCTATTCATGACAGATACCCTTTTAACTGTGACACTTCTCTGAATAAAAGTGTCACAATTATGGCGTGTTTATCCTTTTGTGACAATAAAAGTGTCGCAGTAAGCGTTTTTTGCCTAGTACGCCCTCTTCGTAAACTCTCACCCCTCCCTGAAAGTACATTAACAATCAAATAATTAAGCCAACATCACCCAAGCCTATGAGATAGAAAACGGCCTTAACATGGTGATTTGAGACAGATCTGCGCGGCTGACGGTGAGACGAACACCCCATACTTACAGCGCCTTAAATTTTTCCACCATATCCTTATCAATCTCCTTGATGAGATTAGATGACAAGCCAAGCTGTTTGGCCTCATGACTAAACGAGCGTGTTATTTCAAATATTTCCTCAGCCATAACCATGATCGCTTTCTTTGAAGATAACCCCGACTGAGCCGCTAACTGGTCGAGTGCATTCTTTGGCGTTCGGCCATTACCACCAAATGCCGTCATATGCTCTTTGTAAGGGTTAGGGCTGTAAACAATGTCGTAGAAAGGCGACAGCGTCCAGTTATCGGTGTCACTGGCAAGGAAACTGAAGTTCTTACTGTGATCATCTTGGTTTACTGTTAGGTAATTAAATATGCAGCGCTTAATGAGCTTCTGAGACTCAGTGACACTGCACATGATGCGCGTAGCTTTAACTAAATCCACATAATCCAAAGAAGGCTCTCGAAACGGCGCATCTAACAACCCACACGCAGAAATCATATGGATTCGACCGCCTTGCTCGGTGCTATCAAATCGTTCCTGCTCTAGCCAAAATCGACCATTTCCCGCATCGATTAAAGCAAAGTTAGGCACCTCAATGCCGACATTACGGGCCATCTGCATGTAGCAATATTCGACTAATGATTCAGAGTGCTTCAAGTCAAACTTTTCAGATGTCAACTTTACGATAAGCTTTGTTCCTAGTGTGTCATCTAATGTTGAATATTGCCCATTCGATAACCGTGTAACGTTCATTTTGGGCCTAGCACCACCCGATCCCCCCGTCTTCATCAAGTGCTCAAGCAAAGCAGACTCGGTGCCTTCAAACTCTTCAATCGCAGCTCGGCCAAGGGTAATGATATCAATCGACGCCTTGGACTCATCAAGTAACTCTAATTCAGGCTCATAGCTCAACGCCCCCATACACCTGTCACCCAAGTAAGCCAGACGCTCTAGGGCAGTAATTTCCTTAGGGTTATGACCGTTCTGTCTAAATACACGATCCATGAGATAAAGGCCCCAACCATCGGGGAGACTGTCTCCAAAAACCCCATGAATGCCGTAATGCGGCCCTCTAGGTGCAACTTGCAGACTTGTATCAGCCTTTAAATTGAACGGTGCCAAAGAGGTTGAATGAGCGCCTAAATAAGCCTCATCAAATTGAAAGAAACTTTGCTTACTATTTTCAACGAGCTTGCCAACAAGTACTTTTTCACCTGTGCTCAGCGTTCGTTTTACAGTTAGGGCTGATTTAAGCACGTCGAAGCACATCCTCTATTGAGGTAAATTCAGGCTCAGACGACGTTGTCAGCGCTTTCACTTTTTTCAAGTCACCGACGGTCTCATAAAGCATGAGAAACTGACGCAATGAGATGTTGCCAGATGACTCAAACTTTCGGATCGTTGCGTAAGGCACGCCAGAGAGATCGGCCATCTTATGAACACTGAGTTTATCTTTTTTACGCGCAGATTTAATAAACTCTTTGAGTTCCATCTGCAAATCATAAGCGGTATAGAGAGATAACATGCACGCCTCTTAAATTGCTACTATGGTATCGATTATAGCGCAAAAAGTAGATTTTTCGCCATTATTGTAGCAGATTTAAAAACGAGATAATGCCCCCCTACGTTCAACACAACATTTAGCACGGCCTGATAGTACCCCCTATTCGTACATCCCCCACAAAACGCTGATAAACCATTTAACATCAAACCATTAAACCCATCACGCCCGCCCCCATGAGACATGACATCGCCTTGAAAGGGTAATTTGAGACGGTTTATCTTGTCCGCATGATCGCGTCTGTCGATACTCTGGTGCAGCTCGACGTTGGGTGCGTGAAAATCACCAGAAAGGCTTATCTCTCACTCTTCGAGTGATCGCGCAAAAAACAACATACACCCCAACCCGTTAGATACCTACCTCGCATAAATCCCCGCCCCAAAATTACACTTCCATCAAAAATGTCTCAAAAAGTGCGCATAAACAAATGATTCCTAGAGACTGCGCTCAAAAAATCAACCACTACTTTCAATCGGATTCTATCAGCCGTCACAATACCCGTGGTTACTTATTGTTCACCCTGTCAATGATTTATGCCGTTCAGAGACGTACAGCGCCAAGCCACACGGTGGCTTTCGTGCTTTCACCAACGGCACATTACTACCAATATCACGAGGTTATGTGGGAAAAAATAGCGCGATACAGACTTATCAGCGAGGCAAAAATGCCGGTGGCGTCGCGCCCGATGTGGATGCGACCCTCACCACCCTCGCGATTTTGTTTCGTCGGTATCGCCGAAAGCGGTCCCGCTCCCCGCACGTGCTTGACACCCATTCTGATGTCGAGTTACTGGTGATGCTCTATTTATGGCTGACCCAGCAACTCTCGACACTGACTACCCTGGAGGATATTCCTGATCTGAAAAAAATCGCCGGCAGTCAGCCATGCCAACTTCATTGCCTGCGGAGCATGCGTGATGGCGGCGTGTCATGGGTGGAATATGCCCTTGCCTACCCGACCAGCACGGGCACGGGTACGGGTACGGGCACGGTGTATTTGTGGCAACCGATCCCCGTGCTGTTCAATGCCCTTTTCCAGCCTTTTCTGGCCAGCATCAGCTACGACACCCCATGGCTTAGCCGCAAACAAAAGCAGGCCTTACTGCAAACACTGCAAAAGAAATGGAAAACCCCTCAGGCATTTTCTGTTTGGCCACGGGTACGTAAAGATAAGCTGTTCCAGTATTTCACCACCACGATCCAGGTTGATCCGGTCTTGTCCACGACGGCCAAATCGGTCCTGCTCACCACGCGTCAATTGCATCACCACAGTGCGGCGGCCTATCAACGCGAGAACAGTGATCAACTTCGATTTAAAATTTTTCATGCCCATAATGCGTATCTGGAACGATTAGCCCGTGCGGCACGCGCGCATCAATGGCATCACTATTTTGACTGCACCATCAATGGCAAAACCATCGCGCTCGTACAGGCTCCGGCAACGTTGCCCCCTTATTTAGCCGAGCAAGGTACGATCCCGCAGTTTTATATCGATACCCGCAACGGTAACCGGCAAAAGCAGATAGACAATCCGCTGTGGATTGGTAGCGCGCGCCACCTCCGAATCGAGGATGTCAGTGTGTTTTTCCATCGCCTTCAAGAGGCGATCAACAACAATGCCCCCGGCAAGCGATGCTCACTGGCAGCCCTCAAAACCGACTACAACTTGCGTACCTATCAATTGGCACTGCTTTGTAGTGTTTTGACGGGAATACGGCCGACGCATGCGATTTCGCTGGAAAAGCGGCGCTGCTTTGGGGGCAATACCACCGTGCGCGACAAAGGGCGATTTCGCCCGCTGTGGCTGTGTGACTATCTGCAACAAAAAATCACCGACTATCAAACTGTGCAGCAGCGACTGCTTGCGCGCCTCCCCGTGCCGGTGGAGAGTCCGATGCTGTGGTATCTGATCGATGATAACCATCAGGTAGAGCACCTAACGGCCAAAACGCTCCGCCACTTTATGCGGGCATATTGGCCAGAAGATGCGGCAATGGCCGTCCCGTATCAACTGCGCCATTTTTTTGCGCAATGCGCTTTATCCAGCACACAACCTCAATTGGCGACGCATCACATTGACCGCTTAATGGGGCATTCTCAGTATGGCGAGCACTTGGGCAGTGATCACCTTTTTCCGACTTGTCTATCAAGGATCCGGACGCATCTGAATCAATTACCGATCTACCTCCATTTAAGATAGGGACACCATGACCGCCGCTGAGCAACCCATTAATGAAAAAAAGATCGTTGAGTATTTCGCTCATCAAGGGGGTACCTGTGCCCGTCCAGACGCGATCCTGTGGGTTTTGCAGCATTGGCCTGAACTGGAGAGCGGCGAGCGTACCGTGACACCGACGATGCTCAGCACGCTCTATGCCCTAATTAGGAGCGTGCCAACAGGCAAACAACGCCTCTACCGTCAGGCGTTCAATGATGTGCTGCTTTATTTAGCACAGGCGTGCCAATGGTCGTTACCCGACAGTAAGACCGCGCTGCTTCACGATAATGACTTACTCTGGTTTGAACGTATCACGGAGCAGGCGCAATTTGCTGAGCAGTTGATGCAGCATTACGATCACGCGAAAGCCCATTTCTTACGCCACCGCCCAGCCCTTGAGCCCGCTTGGGTGGCGCTGGTGATTGCGCTGGAAGTCGGGCCGATCTCACTCCACTATCTGGCAGCGATCCTCAATGATCCCCAGAGTATCGACACGGCGCAATTTGGCCTCACGATAAAAGTGACACACCTTGGCCAGCCGTCATCACAGCAAGAGACGCCCGCCTTTACCCGCTATGGCCTCACCCCTTTTGCCTATCGAGTACTGTCAGCGTATTACCGCCTGCACGCGCCCGCTCTCTCTGTGAAAGGGTTAGTGAAGCAATTGAATCTCTGGGTCAACGCGCATTGTCACGATCCCCCTCCCCACTCAGTCTTGGCCCCCACCTCGCTGCCGACGCGCTCAACGGCACAATGGCACCATGCCTTTCAGATATTGTGGCACTATCGTGACGATCTGCCCCCGACGCTGCTTAAAGACATGGCGAACCCTAGCCGGCATGTGGGTTTTAATAGCCATGCACCCAGCTCTGCCTATACCCGCCGCGCGCTTGCGCGTCTTTACGATCAAGATTGGGATAAGACGTGGTTTGAGGGATTAACCCCCTCCACCCGACGTAGTGACTGGCCCCATCTTGAACTTTTACGTCAGTATGCGCGGCAAGGGCGTCGCGGCTGTGACAGCGACACCTGTAACAGCTACGCCCCGCCACGCTGGGAAGCGAGTAACGTTCTGCCCGTGCTCTTTTATCACTACACCGACGATCTGATCCGCTATGGCGGGGTCAAAAAAGCGCTCTTGTCGGCGTCATCCATCCGCAAATACACCGGTATTTATGAAAAACTCACGGCGATGCCGCTGCGTTATGCCGATGCCATCGACCCCTCTGCGTTAATGGCGTGGGCGCATCGCGCGTACGACGCCCTAGAGAGCGACACCCATCGCTTGATGCTGCTTTATTTTTTCCGCTCGCTACGTCATCACCCGCTGACGGATCATTTTGACTTAAGTGCGTTTTCGCCGCCAACGCTGCCGATCCAGGTGGATGCGTTTCGGATCTCGGTGAGCGAACTGCATGATGTGATCCATGCCTTGCTCACACAACCGGGGGCCACCCCATTTCAATCGCTATTCTCGTGCCTAGGGGCCATGCTAGGGTATTTTGCCATGTTACGCAGAGGGGAGATTCTCCGTCTGCGGCTTAAAGATATTTATTGTCACCCGGATCACAAACAACGGTTTCGTCTCACCCTGACCTCCACTGTCGAAGGAGACACCAAAAACCGGCGGACACGTATTGTCTATACCGTGATCCCGGAAGAGCTGGCGCATTTACTGCGCATTGCCCTATACATTAAGGCGTCTTGCCCTGCCGATACCCCGTTGATCGGGTATGAGGGCGAGAAAATGAGCTCGCGTCAATTGCATTATCTGTTGCCGGTCACACGCGCATTAAAAGCGCTTCTCGGTCCAGCCGTGCGTATACATCACCTTCGCCACAGCGGCGCGCATTTACTGTATCTACAAGGCATGGCGTTACTGTATCCCGTACAGCCGACCGCCCTGAATGCCGATCCTCATACCCAGCGCCTCTTAACGTCAACGGTCTGTCAGCAGCGATTTGATTATTGGCTGGAAGGGCGTGATTTTACGCAGATGAATGACAACCTGATCTTTGATGTGATGGGCAAACAATTAGGGCATGCTCACTATGCCACCACGCGGCTCAGTTACTTACATGGGGTTGAATGGCTACGACCTATCATTCAGCCAGACGGTAAACCCTATAGCCACAGTGAATTACGCTATGTCTTGGGGCTGTCACCCACCTCCAACGATATCTCGCGCCAGCTCAGCCGGTTAAGTGCCGATTATGCCAACCGTCCACTCGCGCAGAAGAAAGGCTCCCCGGTCATGCTCTCAGAGCAGGTGCTAAGCCGCGCCGTGCTCAAACACCCGCAGCCAGCACCCACGAACATGGCCGCTTATGACGAGATACAAACCGCATACGACGAGCTATGGCAGCAACAGTTTCTCAAACAACATCATTTTCTAGGCCAGCGCACGCTCGATATGCTAAAGAAAAGCCATCTTAACTTCAGTGAACTCAGTGCCCTGTGGCAGCACGCCGGCCGCCATGCGCATGCACCGTTAACGAAGCCACAGCAAACTGCGCTCAACACGTTGAAAGCATCAATGACCGCCCTTTGTCACACACCACAGGCCATCACGATCGAACTTGCGTGCAACCAAAAAAATGCCACAGCATTTACCACATTAATCAGACAACCCCAATGGCAATGGCTCGCTATCCACTTTGTGTTGATCTGTACCCGAAAGATCAATGCCAGCCGTCAGTTGGCCATTGCACAGCAAGGCTTTGCCCGTCGCGGCGAGGCCGTCACACAGAAAAAGATTGCGACCGGTCAATCTCGGCTCGCCATCACCTTATCGCCTAACATCGCGGCAGACGCTTCATTGATGCCGCTGCTACTGCGTTATCTCCAACTCGATAGCTTGCCTGAGCAGGTATACACAATCTAAGGATCACCCATGACCCATCAATTGATATTGACGGCTAAAGATCGCGCTAAAATGACCTCGCTGATCGACAGCATTCACCTGCAAAAAGTCGACCATGATATTAGCGTTTTTATTGACACCAAGGGCAAAAAACTCACGTTTGTCGGCGGCAAAGACGAGGCGCTTCAAAGCATCACCTTGTCGATTAATACCCAAGGCACACTCAAAAGTGGCCAATGGTCACTCAATGGATCGTATTTCAAAGACATGATGAATGATTGCAAGGCCGATCCCTCTCCCCTCATTATTGCGCTCGACTATAGCCAGTCTCCCGTTCACCCCCGCGCCAAAATTACCTTATCCAACGATACCTTACGAGCGTGCCAGACAGGGCCTGTACGTGAGGCGCATGTCGCCTACCTTGATGCCCAAAAGAAAAATATCACCAAGAGTGTGCTCGTTAGCACGCTGCAAAACATGATGAGAGAGGTCAAAAAACATGTCCCCTTTGACATGATCGACATTGATCATAACGCGCGTTTGGTACGCATTCAACGTAACCAACATATTCAAGAATTAGCATTGCCTGAATCCTCCGATATTTCCTTCTCAATGACGCTCACTTCAGAGGCGGCAGAGGGACTGATCGATATGTGCGCGCACACTGATAGCGATACGGTTAACATCACGCGACATAATGACAGGATCACCTTCTCGACGCCGACCCAAACGATCACGTATCCACTGGCCGGTCTCGCAGAGTTTTATCAACAAGCCGCTATCCAGTATGAGTGTGAAGCCACGCTGATTGTCACTATCTATGAGATGAAAGGAGAACTAAAAACCTACCACCAGCGATACCCAGAGATCAAACAAGCGAACACCAGCCACCTGCTCATTGAGCAAGATGCCATCATGGTCGCCAACATTGTTCCGCCGTTTGGGTTTCTCAAACACATTCACGTGATTGACATTGATATCAATATCAACCAACCACTGCTCTATCGCGTGGATCTGCGTGAAATCCTCAAAGTGAAAATTCCGTCGATCACGGAGGCCAAGCAGATGAAGCTACAAATATTGAAAACCCCCGATGGCAAACGCGTACTCGGTTTTTTCAATGAACGCCATTCTCGTAACCCCTATGCCACGGTCCCAATTGAACGGGATATGGCGTCGTTACCTGCCGTCATGAAGCTAAAAGCGGAATTCCAAGACAATGAAACGAGCGTCTCTCGCTTGGAGCCACAAGGCGATTTGTTCGGATTTGGGGATATTTAGTCATTCATGGCGTCGCCACACGCACAGATGTGAGAGTGAGTGGTAGAAATGGGGCAACAACGTCTAAGTAACAACGTACTGAACAAAAAAATACAGGGGAATAAATACTGGACAAATAAACAGGATGGCTTACAGTAGTGACATGCACAAAATATGAGCAGAACCTTTTATAGGGTTTTATCCATGATCTAGTGTATGAACATGATGTTGTATACGAAGAAAATAAGGCAGTTGAGACGAAGTGGCGGCAACCACTTCGCCTCGTACCGGCTGCGCAGACGTTTAAGCTCCCCCAGCCGATGGCTCGATTTTAGCGAATTCCATCGGGTAGGGACAGATCTATTTGATGGAGGCCAAGATGGCTCAGATCCGCGTGCGCCCTAATGGGCGGATCCAGTTTGATTTGCACTTATATGGGCAGCGTTTTCGTGAAGGCACGAAGACCATGGCCACCCCGAAGAACCTCGCCAACGCCAAATCACAACTGAAAAAAATGAATGCCGAGATTGATTTAGGCACTTTTCAATACCGTGATTATTTTCCGCACAGCAAGAAAGTCGCGCAGTTTGAAACACTCCAACGCGCCAAGCACCCTGATCGTCTGTATCCCTTTTTTGACCATTTCGCCAATGACTGGTTTGAGCGCCAACGCCCCAAGTGGAAAACCAGCTATCAACAAACCGTGCGCAACAATCTCGACCGGTATTTGATCCCGACCTTTGGTAACACGCTGGTGGCAGACATCACGCTATCGCACGTTGAACACGAGCGCCATGCGCTGATGGCGCTAGAGAAAACAGACGGCGAACGCAAACTGTCTAACCGACGCATTAACAATATTTTCTGGCCACTGGTGGCCATTCTTAGCCTCGCGGCCGAAGAGTGCCAATTTACTTACCCACTGCGTCGTTATAAAGCCCTGAAAGAAGAAAAGGCCGATTCTCACCCAATGACGGTCGCTGAGGTGCAGCAGTTTTTACACGCGGTGCCCGCGCAATGGCGTGATTACTTTATTTTACGGTTTTGGACCGGAATGCGTAGCTGTGAAGTGCATGGCTTGTATTGGGAGCATATTGATTTTGCCCATCGACTGATTCGTGTCCGGCAAAACTATGTCAATGGTGAGATTGGTGATGTGAAAACGCCGAAGTCACGGCGTGATTTGAAGATGTGTGACACCCTCTATGAGGCATTGCAGCGCATTGCGGCCAACAAAGACAATAACCCTAGCCACAACCACGGCCACGACTCATCGTTTGTGTTTACCCTTGATAACGGTCGCCCCATTGATACCCATTATGTCAGCCGAAAACTGTGGTACCCCACATTGAAAAAAGCAGGCCTAAAACGACGCCGTCCTTATGAGACCCGCCACACTGCGGCAGTACTGCACATCGCTGCCCATGAGAACCCACTCTATATTTCACACATGCTTGGTCACAGTGATACGCGCTTACTGTTCGAAGTCTATGCGCCGTATGTGGCCAATGCGTCTCGCCGTGATGGCAGTGCCTTTGATGCACTCATGAAACAAGAGGGATGTGCTTAGAAAGGTAAGCGCGCAGTTAAGCAGTGAGGCCTTATTCGGCCTCACCTAACTCAACATTCCATGGCAGTAAATTGGTGAGATCAGTGCCCGATGCCCTCTGCGGTAACTCACGGAACAGGTGTAAGAAGTAATAATATGGGTTGATGTCATTGGCTCGGCACGTCATTACAATACTGTATAAGTTTGCACTCGCCTCTGCACCTGCGACTGATTTTGAGAACAACCAGTTTTTCCGACCCGTTGTGAACGGCCTTATATCTCGTTCGGTCACATT
>NZ_JAKJSN010000080.1:0-14741 GCF_050337005.1 Photobacterium japonica
GTCCCACCACCCACCATCACGTGACCAATAAGGATCCGCAGGATGACTAATCGCTTACACGGATGTGCATCACCACATCGGCACAGTACGATTGCCACCCGCTCGTCCATCACGGCCTTGCGAGAAAGCTTACCCGCGGCTGTCACGTTGTTTGAAGTCGGCGCCAGAGATGGTCTGCAAAATGAATCCGCCATCAGCACCCAAGAAAAAGTGGCCTTCATTAATGCGTTATCTCAAACTGGATTAACACACATTGAAGCGGGTTCGTTTGTCTCACCCCGCCGCGTGCCCCAAATGGCCGACTCTTTGGCCGTTATGCAGGCCATCACTCGCCAACCTTCTGTGGCTTATTCAGCCCTCACGCCCAATGTGCGCGGCTTTGAATTGGCACTCGCARTCCATGCCGATGAAATCGCCGTGTTTGCATCCGCCTCTGAAGGCTTTAGCCAGCACAATATCCATTGCTCTATCGCAGAAAGCATGCAGCGTTTTGCGCCCGTGATGGCATTGGCACAGGTGCATCATATTCCGGTTCGTGGATATTTGTCTTGTGTAATTGATTGTCCGTACGATGGCCCAACACCACCACAACGGGTGGCTGAGTTTGCCCATCAATTATTGCAGATGGGGTGTTATCAAATTTCGCTGGGGGACACCATTGGCACAGGCACGCCGATCAACGTCGCGTTGCTGTTAGATGCCGTATTACGCCACGTGCCGAAAAACGCACTCGCGGTGCATTTTCACAATACTTGGGGACAAGCGCTGCCGAACATCTATCAAGCGTTAATGATGGGTATCACCACGATCGACAGCAGTGTGGCAGGCTTAGGCGGCTGCCCTTATGCCCCCGGAGCCAGCGGCAATGTAGCAACAGAAGATGTGGTATACCTGTGCCACCAGCTGGGCATTACCACCGGCGTGGATTTGGAGCGTCTCACCCGCGCGGGCTGGCAAATTTGCCAAGCGCTGAATATCGCGCCGCGATCCAATGTGTCATTGGCGATGCAAGCGCGAATACACGGTGATTAATGAGTTAGATAATCAATAAGCCTCCATCAGTAATCTCCGTCGGTACGGAGGAAGCGTTGTTCAGCTTCAAGTTCATTGACAGCCCGCCACAGTTTTCGTTCTCTTTCCTGTAAACGATCGCGTCCTTGGCTCCCCACTTCCATACCCAAGCGATCATCCGGACCGATATAGTGATCCGCATGATGATGAAACAAGGTACGAAATTCTTCCATTGTGGGTAAGCGATTATTGTCGTCTTCAAAGTTTTCAAAAATCATCTTCACTTTGTCTGATACATCACGCTTGATGCCGTCAAAATCAACATTGTCCATGATTACACTCCAGTTAACTTAGCTAGGCTGTCTGACTTTCAGTACACGTAGAGTGTAGTTGAGCTTATAGCGACTTTCCTGCTCATGGGTAAAGGATGTGTTTCATTGCAAATACCCGACTATCTTTCTATTTTAAAAGAATTTTTAATTACATCTATCCGAGTTCTTATTTTCGTTACATTTCTTGAGGCTTATTTTTTAGAATGAGATCTCATTTTTTTCAAGGCAGCGCAAAAGACAATCTACATGTCGACAGCCCCTATACTGAATAGTACTACCCTTGGCTGTAATCCATTCACAATGAAGGAGTCTTGATGCCCATGCTTTCTCATCCTTCTCTTCAATTACTTTTGGGCGTTTTCCTCTTTTCATTTCTTTTTTCTGCTCATGCTGAACCGCAAGCAACAGCCATACAGTACGCACCGTCAATAAATGCTTCAGCACACGATTACGGGCCTCGGGCTAACAATGAAAGCAACGACGACAATACCGTTAATGACGAAGACACGACGCCCGAGGAAGAGAGCGACTTTCAAGACTGGATAGATGAAACCCAAGATTCCATTTCGGACACAATTCATTACTACGGCACCTCTTTTGATCACTACATTGCCAAAAAAGAGGATGAAAAGCCGATCAAGAATCGCAGCTATTTAAAAATCAAATTCAAACCCCATTACAGCCATCGCGAATATTTTAGTGGTGACGCCAGTGTGAAGCTCAAGTTGGATTTACCCCACACCAAAAAGAACTGGAAGTTAATTTTAGAAACCGACCCAGATGATTTTGACCGATTAGAAGATAAACAACGTGGGATCAGTGATAACAGCGACAGCAGTTTATCTGGCGCGGTCGGGGGCTTTCGCGTACAAGGCCGACAATGGGGGCGTTGGAAAACCAACTTTGATGTCGGGTTGAAAATCAAACTCCCCCTTGACCCCTTTACCCGTGCAGATCTCCGTCGTGTAGACCGGTTGAGCGAGTCATGGACAAGCCGGATAAAACAAGAAGTGTTTTATTACCACTCCAAAGGACCAGGAGCGATCACCTCATTCAACTTTTATTTTGCGAACCCCAGCGACCCACTCACCATTTTGAAACTCAGCACCAGTGGACAATATTTAGATACCGACAACAATTGGGAGTTTGTGCAACAAGCCGAAATTTTTGACCGCCTTGATGCCAACAATTTAATGCAGTATTCCATCGGCGTCAGTGCCGATTCTCGCCCCAATTATTCCATTACCAACGCGTGGGTTTCCGCCTCGTGGAAGCATCGTTTGTACAAAGACTGGCTCTACCTGACCGTGACACCAGAGCTGGATTTTCAAGATGAATTCGATTACAAAATCAATCCCGGCATCATGTTTGAGTTTGAGTTGTTCTTCACCACGGAAGGCGGCATTGATCGCTTGGCGCGGAAAATCCCTCGGCCTAATTGACCCATTGCTCACTGGCATCACGAAGGGTCAACCCAAACGTGGCTTTAAACGTACGACTTAAATGCGCACTGTCTGCAAACCCTGCGTGATGCGCCGCAACGGTCGCGCTACTTCCCTGCCGAATCACATTAATGGCGCACAGCAATCGCTGCCATAACACGTACGAACGCCAAGTAATGTGCATATTCTCTCTAAACAGATGCAAGAATCGGCTTTCAGACACCCCCACTTTTTGGGCGACCCGTGAGGCCGCGATCTTCTCAGCGATACCTTCCGCATTACCCATCTGTTTATATAGGAAGGTTATTGCGGCTTTCACCCGCGTATCGATAGGTTTTCGATTATCAGTGAAAGCAGAATGCGTGCTTTGCGCTAAATGCGATGAATAATTTGCACAGACCGCATGCTGGAAATCGTCATTCACGTTCAAAGCGGTCAATAATGGGGCAAGCATGCTGGGCAACGTGTCTTGCATCATCTCAACATCAAGTGGCTGATAAGGCGGTAAGCCTTCCAATGAACAAAATGGCTGACCAACAAGAAAATCCTGTAATTGCTGACCGAGACTGGAATGCGGTTCCACTAAAATGATCCAACCTTTTTGCATCGTGACACGGTGGGAAGTTTTGGACGCAATCACTGTCGCTTGATCCGATTCCGTACCCTCAACACATAGCGATGCATGAGATTCTGGCCACACAAGCTGTATTGCATTATGCCGATGATCGGCGTTCTCACGGATTGCGCCATAGATCACCACAAGTCCCGTTTGCGTATAGAAATAGGCACTCATCGCTTTTCTACCTTGCCTTCAATAACGCTGCAATCGCTGCTGGTAACGCACAAGGTTTTTGCACTATACGTGCAGGCTGTTCTTGGCTTAACTCTGCTTCATCACCATACCCCCACAACACACCGATAGATCGCAACCCATTGTGGTGTGCCGCTATCAAGTCCACGTTACGATCACCAATCATGATGGCATTTTGATCTATTGCTCCCTCGCTAAGCAGTTGCGCTAGTTGTTGCGTTTTATTGATACCGATATCCCCACCATTGACGAACTGAAAATGCTGCAATAGACCAAAGTGGGCTAAAATCATCTCAGCAAAATCTTTACACTTTGCCGTGCACACGGCTAAAGGATAGCGTTCAGCTAAGGCTTGAATGACCTCTGCCATGCCGTCATACAAGATGTTTTCCGCGTACCCTTCTATGGCATAACGCTCACGGTACGTCGCCACTAATGAGGCGATCAACATCGGGTCATCGTTTTCAACAAGCGCAGCAAACGTTAAATCCAGCGGCGGGCCAATATAGGTACTGATCTCTGCATCATCACGTGACGGATAATCGTGATCTTTCAACGCGACATTGATACAGCGAACAATGCCCAATTTCGGATCACTAATGGTGCCGTCGAGGTCAAAAATCACGATGGGTGATTGCGTGTTTTTTTCTGACATAATCGCTCCGAATGTCTTGTCAAGCATGCCTTAATGTAAAAAATCGTCATCGTTCGCGCACAAAAAAGCCGAGTTAACACTCGGCTTGGTATGGATCATGCGGCAATACAATTACGCGACTTTGCTTTTTGAATCTGTCTTGCTGTCAGCATCAAAAAACTCATCATGCAACGCACAAATCGCACCTTGGTATTCGTTGTCACTCACGACAAACTGCACGTTAACATTACGCATTGACGAGTGAAGCGCCAAGGGAGTGATGTCGGCGTTCATTAATGAGCGCACTCCTTGTGCCAAGGCTTTATTGGTATCGATCTGAGAACCAATCACAGAAATCAACGCAACCATGCGGCCTTTAATTTCAGCACTTGGGTGTTTTTTCTCTGCCTTGTACAGTACCTTGTTCAGGCTTTCTGTATTGCCGCCCAAGTAATAGGTGATAGAGTTGGCGTTCATCTCTTTACCAATCAAATCAACACGCTCATCGGCAATAATCTCCATCAACTCATAGCTGACGTTATCAACCTTACCGACAATAGCCTGATCAAACAGGTGCAACGCAAACACTTTTTCTTTACCCGCAATGATTTCAATTTTATTCGCACTTGGCTGATACGAACCTGAAATCACGGTGCCTTTATGCCCGGGTTCAAAGGTGTTCTTGATTTGCAGTTCAATGCCACTTTCACGTAAACCCGCCGCCGCATTCGGATGAATCGCTTCCATACCGAGGCTCGCTAACTGATCCGCCACATCATAGTTAGTCTGACCAATCGGCAATACCTTCTCTACCCCGACCATTCGAGGGTCAGCAGAGCTAAGGTGATATTCTTTGTGAATAATCGCCACATCCGCATTGGTGATAGAGGCAATACGGCTGAACGTGATTTCACTGTAGCCGCGGTCATAGGTCGACATCAGCCCTTTTTTACACGATGCGTAACCGGTCACAATCGGCAACTCTTTGCTGACATCAATATCAGCAAACGCATCACGAATGTTGTCATCCAACAACTGGGTTTTCTCATCGTTCCAGCCAGACAAATCAACAAAGCGAGCGTTCAGACCCACGTTTTTCAATTTTAGCGCGGTGTTATACGCACTGTGCGCCTCACCAATCGAAGATAAAAACTCACGGACTTGCGGCAAATAATGACGCAATGTGAATTGACCGTACTGGCAGGTTTCAAAGATATTTGAAATACAATTTTTCGCTTCGGCAATACGCGACTGGATAAACTTATCCGCACGCAGACGATTCATTGAATCGGCAAAAATTGTTTCATTAACGAGTAACATGCGCTGCTGAACAAGATCGAGCGCAGCCTGCCAACCTTCATCCCGCTTGGCAATCAACTGGTAAACACCCGGCTTGCCGGTTTTTTTACATTCAAGCAGTGCATCAGTCATCCCGCCGTAGGCTGATACCACAAACACGCGGTTGTATCGGTCTTCAGGCGCAGGGCGTAACATAATATTGTCTAACACTGCATCAAATGCAGTCATCGAGGTACCGCCGATTTTCTCTACGGTATAAGTCATAAATAGGCCTTCGCTGTGTAATAAGGAGTGTCATAAAGACAATGGCGACAAGAAGACATAAGCGAGACGCTTTCCCGCCCATGTAAACCGTTCGATGAAGACTTAATCCACGAGGGGATAAACGCCGTTTTCATCGTGCACTTCTGCGCCAGTAATCGGCGGGTTAAAGACGCACGCCATAACCATTTCTTTATTTTTGTACGCGCGAAGGTAGTGCTCATCGTGCTTATCGAGGATATACAGGGTGCCGGGGTTGATCGGGTAGGTTTCCCCGCCTACCACTTCAATTTCCCCTTCCCCGCTCATGCAATACACAGACTCAAGGTGGTTCTTATAGTGAATATGCGTCTCTGTATTTTCATAGATGGTGGTGATATGGAACGAGAAACCCATCTTGTCATCTTTCAACAACATTCTGACGCTTTCCCATGTGTCACTCACTACACGTCGCTCACCTTGGCGACACTCATCCAATGTTCTTACAATCATTATAATTCCCTTATTAAGACGCTTTCTTGAAGTGTTTCTCGGCAATGGCTTCCACTGCCCCTTCAAAAATATTCAATCCTTGATCCAGTTCTGCATCTGTAATCGTCAGTGGGCAGAAAAACTTCACGACTTCATCATTAGGGCCAGCCGTCTCAATGATCATGCCGTTAGCAAAACAGGCTTTCGCAATGGCTGATGCGATCTCATCGCTCTGACATTCGATACCGATCATCATGCCGCGCCCTTTTTCTTTCACAAACAGGCCAGGGAAACGGCTCAATGAACGCTGCAACACCGAACTGATCTTTTGTGAGCTGCGCTGAATATGCGCTTCAAAATTAGCATCGGCCCAGTATGTTTCCAATGCCTTGGCTGCCGTAACAAACGCATGGTTATTTCCACGGAATGTGCCGTTGTGCTCACCCGGCTTCCAAATATCCAGCTCAGGCTTCAGCAGTACCACGGCCATTGGCAGTCCATAGCCACCAATTGATTTCGACAAGGTCACCATATCCGGCTTAATGCCTGATGGCTCGAAACTAAAGAAGGTGCCAGTACGGCCACAACCCGCCTGAATATCATCAACAATCAGTAGGATATCGTGAGCCTGACAAATCGCACTCAGGCGTTGTAGCCATGCATTAGAGGCGACGTTCAATCCACCTTCACCTTGTACTGTTTCCAACAACACCGCTGCTGGCTTATCCATACCGGCAGAATTGTCCGTCAGCATGGTTTCAAACAACGCGAGGCCATCGACACCGGCATACCCTTCAAACGGAAGACGGGTCACGTTGGTTAACGTTGTACCCGCACCTTGACGGTGATGTTGATTACCCGTTGCTGCCAGTGCACCGCTCGTACAACCATGGAAACCGTTCGTGAAAGCCACAATCGTGCTTCTGTTTTTTACTTTTCTTGCCAGCTTTAAAGCAGCTTCAACAGCATTGGTGCCGGTAGGCCCGGTGAACTGTACTTTGTAGTCTAATTGTCTTGGGGCGAGAATGTGGTCATTCAATGCATGAAGAAAATCAGCTTTCGCATTGGAATGCATATCCAAACCATGCGTAATACCATCGGCAGCAATGTAGTCGAGTAGTGCTTGTTTCAAAACAGGATTGTTGTGACCATAATTTAACGAACCGGCGCCAGCCAGAAAATCCAAATATTTGTCGCCGCTTTCTGTTTCCAGCCAACAGCCTTTCGCTTTTTGAAACACAACGGGGAAGTTATTTGAATATGAACGTACTTTAGATTCTTTCTTGTTAAATATATCCATGTCGGGACCGTTATAATTCCTATTTATTGAGAGTTTTTTAGCGTAATACGATACAAATATTCCGTATCATGCTTACCCTTAAAGTGCGTATTTTCATCTAAGAATGTGCTGATAACACCTTGCTGAAGATGTTGCGCGTCTAACTTTTTGAATAAAGCCCACGACGCATCATTATCTTCTGTGATTGTCGTTTCAATCGTATCAATCGTATTTTTCATTCTGCCGAGTAATGTCGTCAGCATGGTAAATGCTAACCCTTCACCGCGTGCTTGTGGTGAAACAGCCACTTGCCAGATGAATAATACATTTGGCTCATTGGGTTTTTGATAGGCAGAAATAAATCCGGCAATCGCACTATCACGTTCAGCAATCAGGCATGTTTTGCTGAAATGGGAAGACTGTAGAAAATTACAATATGAGGAGTTGGTATCAAGAGGTGGGCAATTGGCAATCAAGGTAAAAATAGCATCACCGTCAGTGATTGAGGGTTCTCGAAAATTCCACATTGAAGTCTCTTTCTCTTCAATATCAGCTGTCATCCGCTTAGCGATAGAAGTGCTCATATATGACACATATCCTTTGAGTTATAATGAAATCGCACCTTTATTATCCCCACAACCACCACCTATAAATCAAATTTTTGACGCTAAAACCCTTGAATATGTGACATCCGTCACAATTTTCTGATGTTTTAGTCAAATAAAAACCCTTCGAGCACTAATTTATTTTGCTTTATTTTCGTGATACTGATCAACATCCTTTGTCAAAGTGTGGAAATACAAGATCGTTAAACGGTTAAATACGGATTAACAAAAAATGATAGTGTCACGTCATTAACCCATAAAAAAAGCACACAATAGACGATCTTGCTGCACGCTTAATTTTTCGGTATCCAGTAGTCCTGTGACTGGGCTATTTTACGGAATTATTCCTAATCAGAATAATATGCCAAGCGAAGACCTTTAAAAATGAATCCGTATAATACTTACTGCCCACTTTCAGCTATTACATCAACATTACAAACGCCAAAACAACATCTGTCTTACCTCTATTTATTCGTTCACCCATGCAATACAACATGGGCACCATCAACAAGTCGATGGTAAGGGTGACTTTGGGCTGATTTGTATGAGGATATAGTCATGGGGGTATAGAAGAATCCACACAACGCAGGCACATTAAGCATTGTCTAACTACGGCACTTATTACCTGAATGAAAGACTGAAAGACAGAAATACTGAACTCGACAATCGCAACGCGACCAACCGTCTGCAAACCATCTGTAATAAACTCACCATCGTAAACAGTAAAAGAGACATACACTTGTTTATACGCATGCCGGTATCACGGATAAACAAAGCCATACACAACGATGGCGATACGATGTGGAAGCCTGAAAGTAAACATCCCATCTTGGGGCGTTTAGGCCGGTGAAGCATGCCTTTTTCCAAACGTTTTTCTGACATAACCGCTTTTCTTTCAGTAGTTCGTGATAGAATTCACGTTAACACTATCTTTCTGTGGGAAAATCGCCCACGGCAAGACGATTTCATTCAATTGAGACTACCCATGCCATTTTCTACTCTTGGATTGAGCGATCCAATCCTAAAAGCCATCGCGGAATTAGGTTACAACGCTCCTACTCCTATTCAAGAAAAAGCCATTCCTGTTGCGCTAACTGGAAAAAACCTGATTGCCGCCGCGCAAACGGGTACCGGTAAGACTGCGAGCTTTACGCTGCCGATCCTTGAAATGTTGAGTAAAGGTGAAACTCAGCGTAAAAAACGTGTCCGTGCGTTGATCCTTGTCCCTACCCGTGAATTGGCGGTACAGGTAGAGGCGAACATTGAAAGCTACAGCAAATACATTGGCGTAACGTCACTGGCTGTATACGGTGGCGTGGATGAAAAACCACAGAAACAACGCTTAATCGACGGCGTTGATATTCTGGTAGCGACCCCTGGTCGTCTGCTGGATCTGCACAGCCAAAAAGCCGTGTACTTTGAAGAAATCGAAGTGCTGGTACTTGATGAAGCTGACCGCATGTTGGACATGGGCTTTATCGAAAAAATCAATGATATCGTTGATCGCCTTCCCCATGATCGCCAGAACATGTTGTTCTCAGCAACACTGTCTCGACAAGTCCGTGAACTCGCGAAAACCGCTATCGATCACCCTGTCGAAATTGCGGTAAAAGCCGATGACAACACGACACCAAAAATTGATCAGTGGTTAGTCAGTGTCGATAAAGATCAAAAATCTGCGTTATTGAGCCACCTGATTAACGAAAATCAGTGGGATCAGGCACTGATCTTTATTGAAACGAAACACGGTGCAGCCAAACTGGTCTCTCAACTTGAAAAACGTAACATCAAAGCGGAAGCCATTCATAGCGGCCGTAGCCAAGATGCGCGTGCAAAAGTACTGAACGACTTTAAAACCGGTGAGCTCAAGTACTTAGTGGCGACCGGCGTTGCCGCGCGTGGTATTGATATCGATGAACTTAGCCGCGTGGTGAACTACGACTTGCCTTTCCCTGCTGATGAATACGTACACCGCATTGGCCGAACTGGTCGTGCAGGGGCGTCCGGTGAAGCGATCTCACTGGTTTCACGTGACGATTTCAAAAACCTTTGCATGATTGAATCACGCCTTGGTCACCTGATTGTGCGTAAAGAGATTGACGGCTTCGAGCCGAAAAAGCCAATCCCTATCTCTATTCTGAATTATGTGCCGCTACACCGACGTGATCCTGACGGTAAACCACGTCGTAATAAGCCGCCACACACGAAGAAAAAGTAATCCATCAACAACATCAGAGCGCGACAAGGTGCGCGCTCTTTTTCTTTTCATGCACTTCGCACACAAAAAGACGACAAAGTTCAAATATTTTACTGCAACACGTTTCAATCTTTTTTGTCATACCGCACCGTTACCCCTCCCGCAACTAATGACTTAATCATCACTTACCCGTCATCTTTATCCCAAAAAGCAATATTACACTTTATTTTCAATGCTTAACGCACATCAATCTCGCATTTTACCGTGCAACACCCCTCACTAGCGTTATCATCATAAATTTGTTAATGACCGCAAAATCAATATCTTATTGAGGCGATTGTTACTTCACTATCCACAAAGTGATATTTTCACCTTGTAGAGTCAGTTATTTGACGGTTCTAAATTAGTTACTGAAACTGATGATTTAAATGCGACATTTGTGCATGTATAGATACATTAATAATAATACGTTTTAAGCATTATGTGATCTGTGTCATACCCGATACAATGAATATCGATTATGTTTACACAGCAAAGGATAAGCAGCCATGTTCGTATTGCCATACCAACGTGCGCAATAAGAGAGGAAGAGAGAGACAATGGATCAGGCAGAAAGTTTACGCGAAATTTTTGAAAAACAGGCCTCTATAAAGCGACTAGAACATTGCCAAGCACAAGTCCGCGAAGCCATAAAAACCGGCGAAAACGGTGATCTTGCTCACTTGATGCTGCAACTTGAACAAGCGCAATTGGCGTTTGAAGAAATCGTTAATTCGTATTCATGAGTGCGGCGACATGCCCGATAAACCGTTAGTACCGTTGATACATGCCTCTCATGCCAAAGCGTTTATTACACTAATCAAACATTTTGAACATGATATTTATCCGCTACTAAAAACGGCGGGATTACCTGATACGCTGCTGAGGCAACCCTATCAGTTTGTTTCCAGCACACCTATCGAACACCTTTTAGCCTTAATGGCCGAGCGCGCTGAGCCACAGCACTACGGCCACATACTGCGCAACGAAATAAAATCGTTTTTCATCCCCAAAGTGCTTCAGCGCTTGCGCCAGGTTAGAACGGTAGAAGAGGCATTACAGCAGCTCACTATTACCATTCAGCACGAATCCCCTTCCACCCAGCTGAGCATTCATCGCTTTAATAACATGCCCTGGTTTTGTCGCTGCAAACCCAGTACCGACAGTGCACATTTTTTATGGGCTGAAGTATTTTCTGTCTTATTTATCATTGAGCTTATTCGTACGTTGACGCGCACAGATTGGTTACCTAACCAGATCGCCTTGCAGTCATCCGGTGCAAAAGAACTGGCTATTATTCTTAATGATAAAAACATCACGTTTTACACCGGACGTAGCCTTGCGGCCGTGGCTTTGAACGATACCATCATGGCCATGCCATTTCATACGCCGGCACAGTTTTCACAATCGGTAACCCGTACAGATGTTCCTACGGAGATGAGTTATATCGAATCTGTACAGCATGCACTTGGCCCCTATTTAGCCAAACAATCATTAACCATTGAAGAAGCCGCTCAGCGACTGGAGACAACCCCACGAACGTTGCAACGTCGCCTCGCCAGTGCAAATACAAGCTTTCGCCAAATTAAAGAACACTATTTGTTGGAAACAGCCTGTCGGTTAATGGAAAACCATCATTACTCGCTCACTGCTATTGCGCAAGAAATTGGCTATGCCAATCTTGCTCATTTTTCCCGTGCGTTCAAAAAAATGACCGGCTTCTCACCGAAGTGTTACCGTAAACGCTACCTCTGCTAATGCGCTATAAAATACGTTTAACCATTCGCCATTCTGTTTAATATCAGCAATCTAAGCCCATTCCCCTCTGACATCGACGCAGTTCAAACTTTTCACATTAAAGATACATTTTATATATCATTAACTTGAATTTCTGAACTAACATCACATACTACCCCTAATGATATAATTGAAATTTACATATAGACAAATGGCCTTCGGCTATCTTTCATTGGCATAACAAGGAAGATACAGACTCAATGACAACGTATCCTCGCATAGAACGCGATCATGCTACTGACTTTCAGTGTGACTTTGGCACATTGATTCATGATCATTATCGAGCCGTGTATGCAGATGATAATATCTGCCAAATATTAGGCGTCGACTCCGTCGATGACCTACTCACACTTCCCAGCCTGCTGCCTTTGTTTCTCGACCTCGATCCTTTAATAGCTCAACAACGTTATGACGCCATTCTTTCCGGCCAACTCGCACCGACGATTCACATATACCGAATGACCAAGCCTTCTGGTGACACTGCCTACATTCTTGCTGCAGAATCCTTATTGCATTGCCCTGAAAATCCTCTGGTTCAACTTTCTATCATCGATATTACCGACAAATATAACCAATATAACCAATTAGAAAAAAGCGCGTATATTGATGCCTTGTCTGGCCTTACGAACCGTAATGGCTTTGATATTATCCTCCACCAGCAAAGCGCTAACGCAAAACGCGAACACACCCCTCTCTCCTGTTTATTTATTGATATTGATAACTTTAAGCGGATTAATGATACCTATGGCCACCATATTGGAGACAAAGTGATCCGGCTGTTTGCCGATTGTTGTAAGCACAGCATCCGGAAAACGGACTTTATCGGTCGCTGGGGCGGCGAAGAGTTTTTGATTTTATTGCCTGATACATCAGAACACTTTGCGCGTATTTTGGCAGAGCGGCTACGTTGGCGCGTCAGTAAACTGCGGTTAATGGCCCCTGATACATCTATCCCCTTTACAATCAGTATTGGCATTCGTACGCAATATCAAAATAATACCTCTCCCAGCCAATTAGTCGAAGATGCTGACTCAGCCCTGAGTTATGCCAAACGTACCGGAAAAAATCAGGTCATGACACATTCAGATATTACGCCTATTCAGGAGGATGCCTTTTCTCTCTCTTTTATGCGCGAAAAACAAACTGCCCCTTGGCGCGAATAGGTAAAAACAAAAATCTCAGGATCATATGATCTCTCTCGTCAACAGCAACCTGTTATTCACTGAGAGGTCATATGAAGCAGTTTTGGTCTAAAGTTAAAGCCTTCCTGACTACCCCATGGGGTAAAGCGTATTTGGTTTTTATTACGCTGACTAAACTCTATATTGTCTACCAATGGGCATTAGCGCATGTGAGAGCGTTTGGCGGTCAGGCCTTAGCGTGGGTAGGTCTCTCTCAACATTACGGTGAAGCCGCCTGCGCCATCTTATTTACTGTGGTATGTGGCTACTACACGGCTAAGGCCGTGATGAATATTTTCAAACCCAAGCAGATAGTCTCAACGTAAACGTAAGCAGAACAAACAAAAAGGCGCGGCTGACAATCATACTTCACGTATCAATGTCAGCCGCGCTCTTCGTGTTAACTATTCGTCATCGTTCTTCGTTAATGCCGTCATGCCGTCAATTACGGTTCATGCCGGCTCATTGCATCCTTGGTCGAACTGACCACATCCTGCCAAAATTCACTGACTTCTTCTCGATTCAGCCAATCGGGTTTGAATTGAAATTCGCTCCAATTACTGAGCTGCTGCCAGGTACTTTCCCAAGGCGGACTGTGAAAATACAGCACCGCAATCAGCGCACACTGCAATGCACTGATGAACGGATTACGCGGCGAAAACACTTTCATTGCGGTACCAAACGACAATTTTAGCCGTCGGTTGGCCAAATCCACGCTGTAGAGTTCATCCAACAGCAAATGCACAATGCCACCGTACAGAACAAATAACCCTGACAACCAAGCTGTTTCATTACTGTAACCCAGCAAGAATAATAACCACACGGTAAACAGGCCGAACAACACTACAAAGGCCAACGAGTGGCAGCACCCTCGGTGTACCGTGAATTTTTCTAACGTCGATTTAAAGTTATACCGAATCGTTAAATAACAAAATGTCCCATACACCATTAATTCCAGCATCGACACCATACGATAAATATGGCCGACAAAACTGAACGTAATCAACCCCCCAAATATTCTAAACAGGGTCTGCATCGATGTTGAATTATCAGAATCGATATCTGGCAACAACCCGCCAATCGTTCCCAGCAGCATGAGCCACAGTGCCGTAATGGGCACAATATGGCCGGCAGAAAGTAATGCGGTTGCCGCTAAACTGCTGGTCAATGCGGCTGTTCCAAGATGCGTATTGAAATTAGCCACTGAAATCACACAATGCGCGCACGCAATACCTCGATACCCACTCATTCGCCTAGGCCAATTTGGCCGTCATCCTATGCAGTGTAGTATCGTGTTTGCCTGCTTGCGCCTCTTAACTGGATAAATGAACAGTATTATGTATTAATCGGTTTCAACTTCAATAAAAATTGCAGATTTAATG
>NZ_JAKJSN010000081.1:0-14309 GCF_050337005.1 Photobacterium japonica
GATGTTTTTGTCTTCCTTATATATGATTATAGTTATATAGATAATGCCATTTTCTGCAGTAAAAGGTTTGCGATGCTTTTTTCTTATACCAGTCGACTACACGGAGTATGAATAAGTCAGGTATCGTGCTGGCACGTTTTTCTGTTTGAACGTGAATTCGCGGAGTGGTGATTTGCTGTTATGCTTATTTATTTAACAAAATAATTATAGAGAGCAAATTTATATGTTAAATAAGTGGCTCTATTTTCTGTTCGTTCCGCTTCCTGTTATCGCAAGCCCTGATCACTACGCAGATAAATTAGCGCAAGAGGTGTTTGATGCCGCTCAGCTGACCCAGGTCATGTCGTTTTCTCTCTTTCGTGATGGCGTGAAAGCGTATATGGATCAGGCCATTGGCGCTAACCCTAACCTTGTCATCATTGATTACAGTCGACCGTCACATCAGCGTCGTTTTTATGTGATTAACCTGCGTGATAAAAAGCTGCTCCACTACACCTATACCGCGCACGGTGTGGCGAGTGGCCTCACCTACGCGGAACACTTCTCTAATCGCCCTGAATCGAAGCAGACATCGCTGGGGATCTACAAAACGGCGGAAACCTATCAGGGAAAATACGGTTATTCGTTGCGTTTAGATGGCTTATCGAAGGGGCTGAATGATAATGCACGGCGGCGGCATATCGTGATACACGGGGCGGAATACGCGTCGCCTGCGTTCTTGGCACAGCGTCAATACATCGGTTGGAGTTGGGGGTGCCCAGCGCTGCCGCCAGAAAAAAATCGGGCCATCATTGATTTGATCAAAGGGGGCAGTATTGTGTTTGCGGCGTACAGCAATGAGGAACGAAATCAGGCGATAAATGATGAGAAAAGGGAGCAAAGAAAAGGTGACGCGATCAGTGTCGTACAACGTGCTGCAGAGCGAGATCATCAGAGCCTGCGTTGAACCACCAGTAAGACGGTGAGATGAGGATGGGAAATGGGAATCGAACAAGACGAAAACAGCACCTCGCGGGTATCACGAGGTGCTGAAGCTATTCGTTTCGATTAACGATGGGTGATTAACGCGCGGTTTCCAGAATACGGCGGCTTTCAGCCAGTGTGATCTTACCGTGCTCGCCCAGTGCAGCCATGCCGTTTTGTTCTAGGCTAGCAACAATCACATCGATATCGTTATCACCCAGCTCCACATCGCTCAGAGCCGTTGGTACTTCCATCTGCTTAAAGAAGGCAATCGTAGCCGCAATTGCCGCATCGATACGCTCATCAGCCGTGCCTTCTGTAATACCGAAAATACGTGCGCCGTATTGCAGTAGTTTCTCGGCTTTGTCTTCACGACGTGCTTGCATCACCGCTGGTAGCACAATGCTCAGGGTACGGGCATGATCAATACCGTAGTGGCCCGTCAGTTCGTGTCCAATCATGTGCGTGGTCCAGTCTTGTGGGACACCCACACCGATCAAGCCGTTCAGTGCCTGAGTGGCAGTCCACATGATGTTGGCACGTACGTCCAAATCGTTGGGTGTTGCCAGTGCTTTCGGGCCTTCTTCAATCAGGTTCAGTAGCAGGCCTTCGGCAAAGCGATCTTGTACTTTGGCATTCACCGGGAATGTCAGGTATTGCTCCATCACGTGTACGTACGCATCCACAACCCCGTTGGCCACTTGACGTGGTGACAGGCTCAATGTGGTTTGTGGATCCAACACGGCGAACTGAGGCTGCACAAACGGTGTCATGAAGGCTAACTTGGTGGTGCCGCGTGAAACAACCGCGCCCATGTTGCTTTCTGAACCCGTTGCCGGCAGCGTCAGTACACACGCCAGTGGCACGGCACTGTTGACCTGCTGCTGCTGTGACAGAATGTGCCAAGGATCGTCGCCTTCATAAGCTGCCGCTGCCGCAATGAACTTGGTGCCGTCAACCACAGAGCCGCCCCCGACCGCTAGCAGGTAATCAAAGCCTTCTGTTTTAATCATTTCTACCGCTTTCATCAGCGTATCGTACTGTGGGTTAGGTTCAATGCCAGCAAACTCGCCCCAGTTGTGGCCGTTTAATGCTTGCGCCACTTGTTCGTACACACCGTTACTCTTGATCGAGCCGCCGCCGTACAGCACCAGCACTTTTTTCTCTTTCGGGATGTCATTGGCAATCGCAGCGATTTGACCTTCGCCGAAATGAATGCGTGTCGGGTTGTGGTAAGTAAACGTGTCCATGAAACATCTCCAGTGAAAAGGCGTGCCGGCAGCATTGTCGGTCGCACCGTTTGTTATGTCTGATAAGCAGTGTAAGCCACGAAACGGAAAAAGGGCATGCTCAATTCTGTCTATTGCTTGCCTATTTCTACTTAATTATTCTATTTAACATTATGTGGAGGATGTGGGATTCGCTGAGTATTGCATCCGAACACATGATTTCGTATTGTCCCAAATAGACAGGCGATTTGATCAAAAAACGGTGAAACAGGGGAAAAGTGGATGACAATATCACGTCAGGCCTATGGGGAAATACTGTGTGAATATTATGGTTTACAAGGCCATTCTGGCATTGTTGACACTGATCTTCCGGGGGTAAGGCTCTTTCGTATCGAGCAGTACCATAAGATGACCCCGCAGATGTACCAGCAAGGTGTGGTGGTGATTTTGCAGGGCAATAAAATCGGCCATTTAAACGAATACCAGTTTCGGTATGATGAAGCGCATTGCCTAATTGTGGCGACGCCATACCCCATTGCTTGTGAGACGTTTGCCTCAAAAGAAGCCCCGCTGATTGGGTTGGATATCGACTTTGATTTGACCATTATCCAAGAACTGGTGGATGCGGTAGAGCAACACGGTGTGGCCGATCTGCCTTGGTCACAAGACTCGCACCGTGGTGTGGCCGTCACGGCGATCACCCCGTCGATTGCGGAAGGGATCTGCCGCTTGTTAGCCTGTATGTTGGATCCATTGGATGCCAAAGTGTTGGGTACTCAGCGCATGCGCGAGTTTTACTACCAGTTACTTAAAAGCGAACAAGGTCATGTGTTGGCGCAATACTGTAAGCAGGACAGCGCACTGGCGAGAGTGGCGAAAGTGATTAACCACGTGCAGGTGAACTTTGCCGATAAACTGACGATCAACGAACTGGCTGACATGGCTGGCATGAGTGTGTCAGCTTTCCACCGTGCCTTTAAACATGTGGTGACCGATCCGCCTTTGCAATACATCAAAAAGATCCGCCTCAACAAAGCTAAAACCTTGATGTCTCAAGAAGGGCTGCCTGCCAGCGTAGCTGCGATAAAAGTTGGCTATGAAAGCCCAACCCAGTTTAGCCGTGAATTTAAGCGTTACTTCGGGTTACCTCCGAGCAAAGCGGCAGAAATTGGGTATTTATAAATATCAAGGGTAGAGATATGTTTTTTTACCTTCATTAATAAATACTTACATATAAAACACTGTTTTCTATTTTCAGGTCTCATTCAGTTTCAACATGTTAAGTTTATTCCATCAAACTGCCACGGCAGTGTGGTTATCAATAACATCACGATAATGAGGATGACATTATGAAAAAGTACGCGGCGCTATCGACTCTTATTTTAACTTCATTTATTGCGACGCCTGTATTGGCAAATAATACCGATTGGTTTGTCGGTGGCGGTATTGGTTATCAGAACGATGCCGTGAAACAAGATTTCGGTGTGGCTGACTCATCGAAAAATGCAGAAGACATGACGTACCAATTACGCGGTGGTGTGGTTTTGAATGACCAGCACCGATTGATGGGGACATACGGCTATTTCAGCGATGATGTGAATGGCTTACTGGGTGAGCGAAAGATGACCCAGAACATGTTCCTTGCTTCTTATGATTACCTTATTCCTGTGCATCAGCACATTAATCTTTTTGCGGGGGTGTCTGCCGGTTTTGCTGATAACACCTTGAAGAACAGGACGAGTGGGGTAGAGGTGGATTCGACCGATTTTGTTTGGGGTGGCCAAGTGGGCGCACAGTATAAGATCGATCAGAACTGGTCGACAGACCTCACCTACCGCATTTTAGACCAGGATTACGATAAATTCGGCAGCGAAGTGGATTATACCCAGCAAGTGGTGTGGTCGGTGGATTATCGTTTCTAGGCTCGACATTTTAGCATGTCTTTTTAATTGTCATTTCATCATGGGTTCTACGTTGTCCGTTTTTAGAGAGTAAGGATACTCTCTTTTTTTATCTTATATTTTATCTTTTATGTTAATTACGAGCAGTGTATGACTGGCAAAGTAATAAAGTGACGGGGATCGTTACTATCATTGTAGGTAAATAATAGCGTGATATTTTTTATACCATAACTGCGTGGTAGTTCAGCTGTCATTCAGATTAAAAACATTGTTTTCTATTTTAAGTTTCCATTCAGCTAACTCCTGTATTGTAAATAACGAACCACACAGAATCTTACTATTCTTCACCGCTTCGRTGTGTTGACCACATGGGGGACGTGATGAAACAAGGAATAAAACAATGAAAAAGATCACCGTAGTTTCAGCATTGGCACTTTCAGTTTTTGCGGCGTCACCGGCGTTAGCCGCAGACACCGACTGGTTTGTGGGTGGCGGTGTTGGTTATCAAGCCGATAACGTAAAAGGCGCACATGAACAAAATGGCGAAGACGCGACGTACCAAGTACGTGGTGGTGCCATTATTAACGACCATCACCGTGTGATGGGCACGTATAGCTACATGGATAAGTCATCACAAAACATGTTCTTGGCGTCTTACGATTATTTGGTGCCGGTGCATCAGAACATTAACTTGTTCGCGGGTGTGTCTGCTGGTGTGGCCGACAGCAAGATCAGCAGCAATAGCGCGACCGATTTCGTCTGGGGCGGCCAGGTCGGTGCGATGTACGACATCAACGAGAGCTGGAGCACCGATTTGACCTACCGTTACCTTGATCAAGACTACAGCGAAAACAGCACCAAGATTGACTACTCTCAGCAAGTCGTATGGTCGGTTGACTACCACTTCTAATGGCTGATGTGTCTGGACGGCATTGTCATTAAGAACGGTCAGTAAGAACACGTAGAAAGGGAAAGCATTGGCTTTCCCTTTTTATTTAGGTGTTTTATTTTCGCCACTCGCCACTCGCCACTCGCCACTCGCCACTCGCCACTCGCCACTCGCCACTCGCACCTTCTTTTTCCTTCGTTCCTGTTTTGCTACCCCCGGCTACGTTCTAGCAAGTGCTCTTTGTATTGCGCCGGTGTTTGTCCTCGTTGGCGCTGAAACGCTTTGCTGAAACTTTGGCTATTGGCGTACCCCAGTGCAGTCGCAATGTCTTTAATGGGCATGTCTAGCTGCATGTATTTGATGGCCTGATTACACAACACGTAACTGGTGATAGAGGTAAAACTCCAGCCAAGATGATGCAGACGGCGTTGTAATTGCTGGCGGGACAGTTGTAATCGTTCGGCCAGAAAATCCAGATGTGGGTAGCCGTAATAGCGTGAGTAGTTAATCAACTCATAAAACACTTTGGCCGTGTCGTGGGGCTGCGGCATGTTCAGGAATTCATCCATCTCTAAGTTGGACAGCATCATCGGCCGGTTATATTGAAACGGGTGCGTGTTAGCGTGTTCGAGAATGGAGATATCCAGCCAGACTTTCGTTTGTGGTGCATTCCAGGTGATATGACTGCCAAAGAATGCCTCAAATTGCCCGGCGTCACTGTCGTGCTGATAGCCACAGGGTGGGCCACTGATCTCTACTTTCAGTGGGAYATAGTCTTGCCCCATAAAATAGCGCAGGGTATTGGTGAACATAATGGCCATGCGCAAACTGTCATGCAGGCGGCCTCGTCCTCGGGCAAAGTGGTTGTTGTAACACCATTTAATCAGCTTACCGGATTGCTGGCCGTAGAAGGTCGCCCCGGATTGTAAGCATGATGTGCCGTAGTTGATGCGGCGAAAAGACAGCGATAAATCCGGTGTGGCGAGAAACCATGCGCCTAACCCCCCTTCAAAATGCTCAAAGGTCAGATCCGGTGCGATGGTCGCTAAATATGCCGGATCATCCAGCTGCAGCTCAATCTCTTCCAGCAAGGTATTCACGTCAATAAACGGCATTAAGGTCATGGGTCCATCGAACAGCGCGAGGGGAGCGGAGCCGTTCGACAGGGTAAAACCGTAGTGCTTTTTCACGGCTTTGATGATCGGTTGAATGAATAGCGTGCGAATAAATGCGATATCAAATTGCGTATCAGGCAAGGGCATGATGTACACCGTGTAAGATGTTGTACAAATAGAATTGAGTCTCAGTGTATCAAATTATCGTATTTATTGATTTATTGAGGCGCTAAAAATCACAGCGATCACTTTTTTATGCACACTTTCTCCCATAACTACAACGCATAACATGATGCAATTATTCAATGTTAAGGAGAGGAACAATGAGCCTCGTCAGCATGCCTTTTGTCGATAGCGGCGTCGACACAGCCCTTCATATTGTCGCAGCGGTGATCTTAATCGGATCAGTGGCTGCGGCGGCGTACGGATTTTGGCGTATCCATGAATTGCCTATCCAAAAAGCCCACACGCAAGAACATCATCAATTGGGATTAATCACCGCCTTAACCTGGATTGGCTTCATTTGGCATTGGGTTTGGGTGCTGGCGGTGTTTATCGCCTTTGTTGATGGCGAACAAGCCCTGCGCCGTATTCGCGATATCTGGAAAGGCGATGACAAGACGGCAGGAGAGCCCATTCAAGCGGCTCCCACACCAGCCACCCCGTGTTCATCGACAGCGATGACAGAAAAGGAGACGGAGCATGCTTGAGGGTTTAGCCGTATGGGCACTGTTTATCTACCTGCTGCGCATGGTCGGGATGCCATGGAATAAGTTTACCCAAGCCTTTGCGTATATCGGTGGCGGCAGTTGGCTGCTGTTCGTGTGGGTGGGCTTGATCACCTATGCGCCGATGGATTTGTCGGGCGGTTCCGTGGTGCAGTCCCCGCACATTCAATTACGTCCCGGTTCAACCCAAATTAAAGGCCATGTGGATGAAATTTTAGTACGTCCGAATGAGGCCGTGACGAAAGGGCAATTGGTGTACACCTTGGATGACGCGCAGTACCAGATTGCGCTGAACAAAGCGAACGCAGTGCTGCATTCAGCCAAAGTCGCATTGTCGATTGCCAAAGAAGATGTGCGTATTGCGGCGGAAAACCAGCAAACCGCACTCAAAGACATCGAAATTTCTAAGAATCAGGTGGCGGCAGCCAAAGAAGATTTAGCGTACAAGCAAACCACATTGCAGCGTTACCGTGAACAAAATCGCGTGGTGAAACACACCATCACGGAAAGCCAGATGGATCAGCAGCGCACGGCGGTAGCGCTCGCTAATGCCGAGGTGGTGACATTGACCTCGCAGCTGGAAAAAGCCAAGTTGTCCGCCAATCGTGCCGCGTTAGATGCAGAAAAATCCGCACTGAATGTGAAGAGCCGTGAAGTGGATGTGGATACTGAACGTGAAAATGTCGCGCAGGCACAATGGAATATGGATAACACCAAGGTGTATGCCCCTGCTGACGGTTACGTGACGAACTTCATCATGCGAGAAGGGCAGTACGTTGGCATGGTGCCGCGTATGCAGATGTACACCAACGAAAAATACGTGCTGATGCGTGTGAATCATCAGGCGATCCGCAATGTGAAAGTGGGTCAACGTGCCGAATTTACCTCGGCGGTCTACCCGGGCAAGATTTTCAATGCCGAAGTGGAAGGCATTGTGGAAGCGACCGGTGAGTCGCAAGGTAACTTGCTGGGGCGTGATGACAATATTCGCCAAACCACGGGGCAGAACGTGATGAACAAACACCACTTTGTGCGCCTGAAACTAGAGGAATCAGCAGGGTATGACATTCCGGTCGGCTCTGTAGGTCTTGCATGGATCAGTGCTGAAAAACCGATTGGCTTCCTGCAGTTCCTGGATGTGATTCGCGGCATCATCATTCGAATGAAGTCTCAGATCTACTACATCTGGTCGATGTAAGGCAGATATCAACACAGGATATTAAACAGCGTCACCATAAGAATAATCACGATACCGATTTCCCTGCCGCTCTGGAGGTGACTGACACCGTGTCACCACCTCCAAGTTTTACTACGTTAATGCTGACCGTAGTGCTGCAATTTCAATTGTTGGAATTGCAGCTTTTTTTGTTCTGTCTTCAAGAAAATATATTTTCAGCGGTACATTTTGTAAACCTCTTGTTTGCCATATATTGAGAGGATAATGTGGTTACTATTTTTAATTGATGAGAGACAAAAATGAAATGGAATAGTGAAATGAAAGCCAAGTACTATCAGTACGCAAAATCATATATTGAAAATTATAATAAAAAAATTGATTGTGCTGATTTAGCAATTGTTATGTTGATTGATTTTGCAAACAAAAATAATTTGCCTGTGAAATTTAAGTATTATGCAGATGGCTGGAAATGGTTGAATTTCTCATCAGATATAGATGATGTGGTAAAATTCAAGTCAAAGGCCATGAGGATGCTTGGTGCATTGAATGTAATTGATAATACGGTCTCTGTTGCAATATCGTCGGCTAAATCTGGTGACTTAATTATGTCGCGCTGGAGTTCGACACTAGGGCACACTCGAATAATACATTCGATCAAGCAAGAAGAGAGTGGTTATAAAGTAGTTTGGTATCAAGGTAATTTACCAGCAGTAATACCTGAAAAACGGGAAGCTTTATTTTCTAATATAGATGGCGTATATGCGTCACACCCAAGGAGGTGGAATTTTGAACAGTTCAATGCATAAGTTTTTAGGTGCTTTAGGGGGAGTGATCTTAGTTGGTTGCAGTCAGATATCAGGGGATGAAATGGCTGATTGTGTGTCTGAAACGTTAGATGTTCAGATTGTACGTATGGATGAAAATAACCAGCGACTCTTTGTTGTGCCCAATGGTAGTGTTCAGATTAAGGTGAGCGCAGCCGATGATGTTAACCATTGTTTCGAATCTAGCCGTTGGAATGACAATTGGAGTGTGAGTGTGTTTTCTGCATCAAAATATGCAGGGTATAAAGACGAAGAAAATATCATTCAATACCATAAAGATGGTGCTTGGAGTAAAGGTTATTTAGCTGAAATTGACGGTGTTAATAAAACAGTTACTTATTCTCCTGCAATATAACAAGTCCTATTTTTTTATTTGCGGATAACTGATATAAACAATGCCTTAGAAAGGTAGAGTATGAACAGTTAGCAGATGAAAAAGGGAAATGGGCACCCAGTGTGCAAAGCCATAGAGGGCGGAGTGAAGTGTGGATGCAGGGCGACACTCGCAGCTCTCGTGCTTAGTCTGTCTTTTTCTGCGGTTAATGCGCTGCCGTTAGCGGGCGCGATGAGCCAGACGGCGACAAACCATGCTGCGATAAACCACGCTGCGATTCAACCGGGTGATACGGTACAAGACGTTGCCTCTCTGCCATATGCCTTTGATTGCTCGGCGTTGTATCAGGATACACTGACGTACTGTCTTGATCAGCAAGCCCGCTTTGGTATTAATGCCAATCTGCTGGTGGTGCATTTTCATGATGAGCAAGTCAGTCGTCTAGAATGGCAATTCCCGCTCACACAAGCCAGTTACACTTCGGTGCTCAATGGATTACGCAAAGACGGTTATAGCTATGCATGGCTGTCTGTGGGTAAAAAAGAGCATGAAGCCTCACTGGATGTGTTGGCGCAACTGCCCACGCTAACGACGGAATCGGCACGTAATCAGCTAGATCAACGTATGTTCACCTTGGCCAATCGCGGGGATTTTCGGACGGCACGGACTTATTATTTTGTGGATCGCCCGGCATTTTCCCTCGCGACACAGCAGACGGTTACAGAGACAATCTCTTGGTTGCACGCGGGCAGCGCCCCGTGGGTGACGGCAGTGACACATGAAGACATGATCAGTGTAACCATGCACTTTCCTGTTCACCAACGTTAATCTTGTCGCAGATTTTTCTCGATGGAAATGGGGGTGGGGAAGCGCTTCACCACCCAATAGGTCGACACAATAAACGTCGTGATAGTGGTGATCTGAATAAACAGCACGGCCTGTTGCGACAGCAATTCAGCCTGCATGGCCGCATAGGTGACCAGAAAAGAAAACTCACTGGCTTGGCTCAGTCGCGCACTGAGCTCGTGCCGCACGGTGGGTTTCTCTTTCGCCCATTTGAGCGCCAAGGCAAAGCCCCCGTATTTCACCGCGATCAATAAGAACCCTAAAAGCACCCCGAGCAAGCTATACAGGTTGGCTTGGCTGATATCCATCCGCGCGCCGATGGCAAAGAAAAACAAGATCAAAAAGAACTCGCGCAGCGGCTTTAAGTGGACAGAAATCGCCTGTGATACTTGGCTGACCGCTATGGAAATCCCCGCAATGAACGCCCCGCTTTCGTAAGACAATCCCACTTGGTGGCTGAGTTCCGCCCACAGAAAGCACCACGCCAGCGTCGTCACGAAACTGTATTCTTGGATCACATCAAAGCGGCGAAACAGCGGCAAGATAACGTACCGCACACCCATGAAGGCTAACAGGCAGACCAAGGCAAATTTCCCCAGCATGAGCAAAAAGCTCAACAGCATGACATTGCCGTTCCCCATGCCATCGCCCATATTGAGAAAAATGATCACACTGATGGCGAGAATATCTTGCACCAACAAAATACTGGTGATGATTTCCCCCAACCGTTTGTGATGCAAGGTGGTGGTGGGGATGAGCTTCAAGCCAATGACGGTACTGGAAAACATCAGTGCCGCCCCGATGATAGCGGCATCTCGCAGTGAAAACGCAATGGCAAGACAGAATAGGGTGCTAAACGCAAAGAAGGCCGCACAGGTGCCGAGGGTGATCAGCGCACTTTCTTGGAACAAGGTGAGCAGCTTTTTGGGTTGCAGGTTCAGGCCAATCAAAAACAGCAATAAGATCACCCCAAGGTTGCCGATTTGGGTGATGTTTTCCGCACTGGTGACCAAATTGATGCCGTGCGGCCCTATCAGCATACCCGCGGCGATATAGGCCAGGATGATGGGCTGACGGGCGTAAAGAAACACCGTGCCCAGCAAAGCGGCACTGATGATGATGGCGCACAACTCAAAGATTAAAGGAGCTAACTCACTGTGCATAGCAGCTGTACTACGTCCGTCAAGGCTAGAACACTAAGTGTGGCTCAGAATGGGGGGGATTACCTGTTCATGCGAATAAGGGTAAGCCGTCAACCGCCGCTATGTCAGTGACACGGTGCCATATTGAGTATCCACTATCCCCACGGCGACGGCATCTTGCGGCAACTGCGCGATCCGCTGGCCGTTCGCTCCAATCACCACGCTATTTCCCATGCCCTGAATTGCCGTGTCATTTAACGCCGACGGCCAGTTGCATTGAATCACGACACAATGGAGGGCTTTGGCCATGGCTGCGGCTCCTGCGTAGAAGCCGGTATCTTGCGATGCCTCATTGGCGCGTAGGATGTAACTGGGCCAAAGCATCACATCTACCGATTGATGATGCAGGGAGGCAACAATGTCATCCACGTCGTCTGCTTCACGACACAGAAAAGCACTGATAGTGACATTATCAAGGGTGATGATGGGGCGCGCGGTACCGGCGGTAAAGTAGGTGCGTTCACTGTCCGTTAAGCCGATTTTATCCCATTGGCCAGCGATGTCGCCGTAACGGTCAATGCAGAGGTAGCGGTTATACACCCGTCCGCGGCTGGGATAAGGCAGGCCGACACACACATTCACCTGATAATGCTGCGCCCAGTGTGACAGGTGGCGTAAGGCAATCCCGATACGTTCAGGATCGGACTGTGTGCGGACATGACGATGAAAGCCGCTGAGGCTCAGCTCCGGAAAAATCAGGGTATCGACCGTGAGGTGATAGGCCGCAAGGTAGCGATGCAGGGTGGCGAGGTTGTCTTCCAGAGTCCACGCCATCGGCATTTGGACGATTCCAATTTTCACGCAGTTAATCCTATCAACGTTTTATATTGTGCATTTTATAAATGGCGATTCAGTATCTTTATTGAGGCATGGGTGGACAAGCCCATGATCCGTAAAGCATCGTGTTGCTCGAAGCTTTTTGTAATGCGTGTAACAGCGGTAAGGGCGTGAGAGAAAGCCGGGACGGTGGGGGAAGGGCGCGCTATGCATTTACGCCCATCAAACGGTAACATTTCCTAGTATTTAGCCATAAAATCAGCATAATCTGGGGTCATATTGCTAGAAGGAAAAATGACGATGGCAACTTTTCAATACTACTTCCACAAACTGCCTTGCTTTGATTGTAAAAAAACGCAAGTTGATACCGATCTTGGCTGGTTAACGGCTGCGATGAAAGAAGAAATCGTTGTGCAAGTGACAGCGATGATGGCGGAAGGTGACGTTGCGTCTGATTTTGCTGTGAACGTAACCTGCACAGAAGACGATGTGCGTGAATACTTGCTACTGAACTACTACGGCTACTCTGAAGAAGAGCTGGCGAACAACGAAGTAGAAGCAGACGACGAGCAAGCTGTTGCAGACGAAATTGCAGAGCTAGCGGGCAACCTTGTGTTTGAACACGAAATCGCCCTACAAAGCTGCACAGACTGCGGCGAGTAATCGCAATAGCAGATTGATTGAAGGCGCTGTTCTTACGAACAGCGCCTTTTTTGTGTTTGGTGGGTCATGCTCAGGCCGTATCCCACAATTCAAATTTAGTCATTTTTAAGTAAAAATGTGATTAAGGAACACTGCCTAGCTTTGTGGATCAATGATCAGCGAGAGTAGCAAGGTAAGCCAATCATTGCCTTTGATAGAAAAGTTCTCGGGCATTACATCCGCCAGCATTGGCGTATTGAAAATAGTTAGCACTATGCACTTAACGTGGTTTTTAAGGAAGGTACGTCACGTATTACTTTGGATGGAGTAGTTAAAAATCTGGCCTTATTAAGGCATTTTGTCATGAATATGCTAAAACAGTGCGATTGTTGGGCTTCAAGTCAGAATATTAAATTGAAAAGGTTGCTTGGTGAGATGATTCTCGAGCGAGAGCATTCTTTGGGTTATAGAAAAGTATGTTCGCATCCTGTAGTTGATGTGGGTATGAAGTTAAGTAAAATTAGGGATTACCTGTTTATATCCAATTTGGTTCATATATAATTGCTTGTCATGACATGTCAATAGATTGTAAGGAAACAGATTGAAACAAGATAAACAAACAAATAGCTTGGCAAACAACTCCCCTTCAAGAGCAAAAAAAATAGCAAATGTCTTTACCGAAGGCGTAATTCGAGAATTAGAACTGTCTATTAACTCTCAATGCAACCTAAATTGCATTGGTTGTGGCTTTAATGTCCCTAACCAATTAACCCCTTATAGTCAATTAGGTGTGGGTGAGCATATATCTGCATTGGTTAATCTAAAACGATGTGGAATGAAAATAAATAAAATTGTTATTGCTGGTGGTGAAGCAACCCTATCCAAGGAGTTATATTCTACGGCTAAAAAAATAAAGTCACTTAACATAACAAAAGAACTTGAATTAGTTACTAATGGCTTATACCCGAAAGGCATATCCCAAGATTTACTTAATATTTTAGATAGCATTGTTATTAGTGATTATATCAAGAAAGATAGCTTTGAATTAGCATGGCGTGAATTTCTTCATGGGCATGGCTTTAAGGGTAATGTCGATTTTAGACGAAAAGATGCTTGGGATGATCTTCTTTCAGAAGTTTATAACAGTAAAGAAGAAACTGAACGACACTGGCAAACATGTTTTTACAGAAAGTTTGATGTCAGTTTGGAACGAAGTCGTATTTTTAGTTGTTCTCGAATAGCTAAAAAAGGATGGGATGATCAAGGATTGCTCATTGATAATAGCACTACGTTAGAGCAAGTTATTAGCTATCTATCAGATGATAAGCCAAAAGATGCATGTTATTCATGCGCTACCATCAATAGAGAATCCAGTATAAAAGTCGCAGTACAAAGTTCAGGAAGTTTAGAAAGAATAGCATCTAAATCTGTAAAGTATTTAAAAGAGAATAATAACAAATGAATAATAAGCTTTACTTCGTAGTTGGATTAGAAGGATCTGGAAAAACTACAGCAACAAAACTTCTTTCTGAGAGTATCGAAGGTGGTGTGGCAATTCAAACATCCTCTCGACTATTTTCATTTTTGGAAAATGAAGGTACATCTCTAAAAAAAATAAACAGCCTTAGCATTGAACAACGTGAGAAAATAATCAATAATTTTCATTACCAACTGTATAATGA
>NZ_JAKJSN010000082.1:0-13889 GCF_050337005.1 Photobacterium japonica
CCTAATTTATCATATTCTTATAAAATTAATGATGCTAAACCAACTATTGCTTCTTTTTTCAAGATAATGAAGGCTGACATTAAACATGAGATTGAATTGGTCGGTCTTCCGGTGGACAGCGATCTATTTACTATTACGCTTGAACGTAGCCGAATTGATCCTGACATGCTTAACAAAGTGGCATTGAGATTTGAGGACTTGGGGGAAACAAAGAATACAATGAAAACGGCCTTTGGGTCATCTGGCACGCCAACGAGAAAGGATGCAGAAGATTGTAAAAGAATGATCATTGAAAGAGGCAATTCAACATTATTCGGTTTGCTGGGGGGGATCTCGGCTGTTAACAACGTTGTCTCTGTGGGCGTGAGATAATCGAACATGACGTTGAATGACAGCTTCTAAATTCGCTTAATCGCCCTGCAGCACTAAACTGTAGGGTATGCGTAAATTCAGACTCGTATCAGCCGTACAAGCCACAGTGCTGTTACTTTTATTTGGCTGCAATAGTGAAGGCTCCCCCGTGGATGACGAGGCTTCCTCTCCTGATGCCCCCGAGGCTGTGGATTCTGGCACCATTGACCCCATCAGTATCGATCCCACTACCATCTCGCCCACCACAACCGGTAATTGGTATCGCCCCGTGGTGTTATCGACCTGGCAATGGCAACTCAATGGTACGGTGAATTCCTCTTATGATGTTTCTCTCTATGACATTGATTTATTTGATGCATCAGAAGCGCTTATCCAAGATCTTCAAGCGAAGAACATCAAGGTGATTTGTTATTTTTCTGCCGGTTCTTATGAAGAGTGGCGACCTGATGCGACCGCATTTGAATCTGCGGAGTTAGGCAATGCACTGGATGGGTGGCCGGGGGAGCGGTGGTTAGATATTCGCTCATCCAATGTGTTGTTAATCATGAAAAACCGGCTTGATCTAGCGGTGCAAAAAGGGTGTGACGGGGTAGAGCCAGATAATGTGGATGGGTACAGAAATAGCACGGGTTTTCCACTGACAGGTGACGATCAACTGACGTTTAACCGTTTGATTGCGAACGAAGCTCATGCGCGAAATTTGTCAGTGGGGCTTAAAAATAATGTCGAGCAGATCAATGACCTCGTGGATTACTATGATTTTGCCCTGAATGAACAATGCTTTGAATTTGATGAATGTGCGTTTTTAACGCCCTTTATCGAGAAGGGAAAAGCGGTGTTTAATGTCGAATACGAAGAAAAGTATATTCAAAATACCACGGACAGAGAGGCGCTGTGTGCCGCGTCGCTGGAAAAGCAGTTCAGTACGTTAATTTTACCGCTCGATTTGGATGATAAATTTCGACAGAGTTGTTTATAACGTTATCCCACATCGCTTATCCCCGTATGTTAATGCATGGGCAAAAGTTGCAAACCCCTAAACCCTGTGCTTACTTTACTACTAAGTGTTTATTCTATTTTTAAGCCAAGACCCCGATCACGTTAAGTGATCCATAAGAGTGTTTCGGGGCCTGTGACTGTTTGCAGCAAACGGAGGCGCAGCAGATGAAGCAGATGCAGATTATCTATCTCAAACCGCACTCCGGCCTTGTCACGGGTAATAACCCGACCTTTATGTCGCCCCATCACTAAACCTCTTCTTTATCCTCTGAATCCACGTCAAAGGGCGCATCGCGCTTTCTGGTTTTTCTCGTTTTCATTTGGCTTTTATTGGGGCTTCCTCTGATGTTGCCCTGATACACATAGCCATTACAGGTTTGGGGTCGCTATGGGCGAAACGCATTATTGGCAACAATGCATTGATTACGCGACGTTATTGCGCCGCCAATTGCACCAGCAGCCGGAATTGAGTTGGCAGGAAAAGCACACGGCTAACACCATACGTGATGCGTTGAGTGCAATGTCGATTGAATGGCGAACCTGTGCGGAACTAGGTACGGTGGCAACGTTGGCTGCGAACCTGTCGGGTAAGCACATTTTATTGCGTGCCGATATGGATGCCTTGCCGATTGAGGAACGTTCTGGCGTGTCATGGTGCTCTCAACAACAAGGCGTCATGCATGCGTGTGGCCACGATGGGCACACCGCCGTACTGCTGGGCACCGCCAAGTGGCTAAAAGCCCATGAACACCAATTGACGCATCCGGTGAGCTTGATCTTTCAACCCGCTGAAGAGGGCGGGCACGGTGCACGAGAGATGATCAAAGATGGCGCACTGACGGGCATTGATGCGATCTATGGCTGGCATAATTGGCCCGCGATCCCATTGGGTCAGTTATTTTGTCCTGAAGGGACAGTGATGGCGGGCAATGCCACTTTCGAGATCGCGCTCACCGGTGTGGGTGGACATGCCAGTCAGCCCAATCTGTGCCGTGATCCGGTGCTGACGGCCGCCGCCATTACGGTCAATTTACAGCAAATCGTGGCGCGCCGATTAGCGCCACAAACGGCCGCGGTTGTCAGTGTGACAGCCATTGATGCCCCGAGCGGGGCAACGACCATTCCTACTCATGCCACACTCAGTGGATCGATTAGGGTGTCGCACATGGACGATGCGGTGAAAGTGGGCGAATGGATCACGCAGATCAGCCAGGACACGGCCGCCAGTTATGGTGTGGAGTGCCACGTTACGCATTTCCCTCGGTATCAACCTACCGTGAATCACACGATAGAGGCCGCCCATAGTCGCGCCACATGGCAAGCATTGTTTGGCGATACGGCGCTGGATACCGACTCGCTGCAACCTATTATGGCATCAGAAGATTTCAGCTATTACTTGAACGCGATCCCCGGGGCGTTTGCCCTCATTGGCGCTGGCGCGCACGGTGTTGATCATTCGCCACCTTGTCACAGTGCCTATTACGACTTTAATGATCAATTGATTGAGCCCGTCATGCGCTGGTTTTCTTTACTTTGTGCATTGCCGACCCCCTCGTCTAAATAGCCACTCCCATACAAACAGGGACTCAACTGAACCAATAGCCAGGAGCCGGATTATGAGCATCTTTGAGCAACGTGAATCCAATTTACGCGGCTATTGCCGCATTTATCCCACGGTATTTGATACGGCCTATAACGCCATTCAAACCGATGAAAACGGGCGTGAGTATATCGACTTCTTTGCCGGTGCGGGGGTGCTGAATTTTGGTCATAACAATCCCCATATGACGGAAGCAGTTATTGACTACATTCAGCGCCACGGTGTGCTGCACAGTCTGGATATGAGCACCTGTATTAAACGTGAATTTATGGAAAAGTTCGTCGATATAGTGCTTAACCCCCGCAATATGCCGCATAAAATGCAATTTGTTGGCCCCACTGGCACCAACGCGGTGGAAGCCGCAATGAAACTGGCACGGCGGGTGACGGGGCGGCAGACGATCGTGGCGTTCAACCATGCCTTCCATGGCATGACGTTAGGGGCATTGGCGGCTACCGCGAATAGCTATTTTCGGGGGGCGGCAGGGGTGCCATTAAACCATGTGCAGCATCAGCCTTTTGGCGCGGAAGATGAAAGCGACATTGATGGGCACGTGGCGTTAGAGCAGTTAAAGGCCCAGTATCAGGATTCGTCGTCAGGGCAGTCGCTGCCAGCGGCGTTCCTGGTGGAAGTGGTGCAAGCAGAAGGTGGGGTGAATGTGGCCGATAAAGCGTGGCTGAAAAGTCTCGCTGTGTTGGCCAAAGACGTCGGCGCCTTGCTGATTGTGGATGATATTCAGGCGGGTATGGGACGTACCGGTGCTTTCTTTAGTTTTGATGAGTATGACATCGACCCTGACATTATCTGTTTAGCCAAAGGCTTAGGGGGATTAGGGACGCCCATTGCGATGAATCTCGTGAAGCCCGAGTGGGATGACCACTGGTCCCCCGGCGAGCACACCGGCACGTTTCGCGGGCAGAGCTTATCGTTCATCGGTGGGGTGCAGGTGCTGCGCTATTTTGAAGATGACGCCTTTATGGACGAAGTGAAACGTAAAGCCAGCATCATGCGTCATTATTTGGATGGATTACACCGCTACCCCCATATTCAGATCCGTGGCAAAGGCATGATGATTGGCATTGATCTGCAAGATGGCGTGGCGGCAAAGGCGGTGGTCAGTGAGTGTTTTGATCAAGGTTTATTGTTAGGCGCCTGTGGCACTGGCGGACAAGTGATTAAGTTGATCCCACCGCTCACCATTGAAGATGCCCATCTTGCTAAAGGGCTCAATATTGTCGTTGCTGCCATAGAGAAAGTGATCGCAGGGAGCGCCACGGTTGATGCAGAGATTCCTCGGGAGGCAGAATGAAAAACAGAGACGATATGACCTTTGCGCCCGAAGAGTATCAAGCGCGTTTGGCGGCATTAAGACAACGTATCGCCGAGCGTTGTTTGGATGCCGTGGTGATCACCGATCCTGAAAACATCATGTATTTAACCGATTACCAAACCACGGGGTATTCGTTCTTCCAAGGGCTGATTGTGCCCTTAGATCAAGAGCCGATCATGATCACCCGCGCGATGGAAGAGTCCAATGTGATTGAGCGTACATGGGTCGAACATACGCGGCCGTACCCAGATACCGGTGATGCTATCCAGATGTTAGTGGAAACATTGCGTGAGTTTAATTTAAATAATAAGCGCATTGGCTATGAGCGAAATAGCTATTTTTTCCCCGCCTATCAGCAAGATTTTATTCATACCACGTTAACCGAAGGCAAGCTGCTTGATTGTTTCGGCATTGTGGAAGAAGGGCGTATTTGTAAATCTGCCGCTGAAATTGAACTGATGAAAAAAGCCGCCTTCGCGACGGAGGCGGGTATGCAGGCGGGCCTTGAGGCTGCGGTTGCCGGGGTCAGCGAAAATGACATTGGTGCCGCCATCAGTGCGGCGATGTTCAAGGCGGGCGGCGAACCACCGGCCGTCATGCCTTATGTTACCTCGGGACCCAGAAGCATGATTGGGCATGCCACGTGGGAAGGACGCATTGTTGGGCCAAATGACCATGTATTTCTCGAAGTTGGCGGCTGCTATCGGCGCTACCATACCGCCATGATGCGTACTGCTGTGAATGGGCAACTCACCGACTCTATGTACAAAGCGCAAGAGCTGATGAAAATGGCGCTGGATACGCTGCATGGCTACGTGCAACCGGGCATGACGGTGTCGGACGTGGATAATTTAGTCCGCAACATCATATCGCATAACGATGTAGGCGCGCGATTGATCACCCGTTCCGGTTACTCCATCGGCATCGCTTTTCCCCCCAGTTGGGATGAAGGCTATATCTGCAGCTTAAAACAGGGGGATTCCACCATTCTAAGGCAAGGGATGACTTTTCATATTATCCCTTGGATGTGGGGCGTCGATGGCAATAAGACCTGCGGAATTTCCGACACCATTTATGTGACAGAAACGGGTGTCGAGTCTTTCTTCTCTTTAGAAAAAGACTTTGTGGTGCATCCTGCGTCAACCCAACTCGCGCCTATTCTGTCAACGGCTAACACCTCATCGATATCGACCTTGGCGCCGTCCCAAGGCGCTGCCAGCAAGGGTCAAGCCGCCGTTCATCCTGCACAAGCAGGCTCGGTAAATACGCAGGAGAAAAAAGATGCTTAATGTAATTAATCCCGCGACCGGACAGTGTATTCAGCAATATCCCGCCGTCACGCCAGCGCAAATGCAGGAAAAAATGGCCTTAGCCCAGCAAGGCTATCTGGCATGGCGTCACTGCAGCATGGACGAGCGTGCCAGTCTGCTCAAACAGGTTGCCGCCCAACTGCGCGCCGATAAAGTGCGGCTCGGCCAGTTAATGACGGATGAAATGGGCAAGCCCGTGAAAGAAGCGGGTGCCGAGGTAGAAAAAGCCGCGTGGTGTTGCGATCACTACGCCGAATATGCGGAAACCTATTTACAAGATGACCGTGTCGACAGTGATGCCAGCCTCAGTTATGTCCATTACCAGCCGTTAGGCCCCTTGCTGGGGGTGTTACCGTGGAACGCCCCGTTGTGGATCGCATTTCGCTTTTTGGCCCCCGCGCTGATGGCCGGTAACAGTTGTGTAATGAAGCACGACCCACATGTGCCGGGGTGTGCCGCCGCCATCGAACAAGTGTTTAAAGCCGCAGGGGCTCCCGAAGGATTGGTGGTGAATTTACCGATTGAAACGGCGCAAGTGGGCGAGGCGATTCGGCATAAGCACATTCAAGCGGTGTCGTTTACCGGTTCTGCCAAAGCGGGTGGCATTGTGGCCGCCACCGCCGCCGCTGACATTAAACACGCGGTGTTGGAATTGGGCGGCGCAGACCCCTTTATTGTGCTGGCAGATGCCGACCAAGATGCCGCCGCCGATGTTGCTGTGTTGTCGCGTATTATCAATGCGGGGCAATCGTGCATTGCGGCGAAGCGCATTTTGGTTGAGCAACCCATCTATGATGAATTTGTCGGTAAACTGAAACAGCGTTTGCAGGCACTGAAAGTCGGGGACCCGAATGATCCGGCCACCGACATCGGCCCTATTGCCCGTGCAGACTTGCGCGCCAATCTGCATCGCCAAGTCACGGAAAGCATCGCGCAGGGTGCCCGCTGTGTATTAGGGGGAGTATTACCTGATGGCGACGGTTTTTTCTATCCCGTCACCTTGTTAACTGACGCTCATGTTGGCATGTGTGGGATGGAAGAAGAAGTGTTTGGTCCGGTCATGGTGGTGTGCCCGGTACGTGATGCTGATGAAGCGCTGCAAGTGGCGAATACCAGTGAATATGGGCTCGGGGCGGGCGTCTGGACCCGTGACAGCGCGAAAGCCTTGGCCTTAGCAGAACAGCTTGAAACTGGTCAAGTGGCCATTAACGGCATCGTGAAAACCGATCCACGTTTACCCAGCGGTGGGATCAAAAAATCCGGCTTTGGCCGCGAATTGGGTGAGGCCGGTATTAAAGCGTTCGTCAATGCCAAGCAAATTTGGATTAAGTAGTTGGCTTAAATTGAAAGATGAAAGGAGGATCAGGGAGCGTTGTCCATGTTGAATGAATTGTCGATCGCTCCCTCACTTTTACGGTTTCTGATAGCCCATCGATTGTCTGCAAGCGCGTCGTCATAGATACTGGTCATGCATACCACGCGTTATGTGTGGCGAAGGCAAATATCATCATGGATGATCACATAAATGAAGAGTAAGTGGCTCGCGATTTCACAGGGAATATGGTTTGCGGGTATTCCCATTATTATCATGTTGAGCTTTTTATTACGGCTAAGTGGTGGGCAAGCATCGGCTTATTTGTTGGGTATGCCGGAAACGCTGTGGTTCTTGCTGCCTGCTGGGTTGTTCAGCGTCGTATTTGTGCTGATGTACCTTGGTGTTCATGCTATACCCCGAGCGAAACGTTTTGGGCTGCTTGCATTTCTATCGCTGGTGGATGGGGTTTACTATGTCGTAGTGAGCAGTGTTTATGTTATAGAAACAGGTATTGATGCCTTATGATGATAAATGACGGAGTAGGCTCAATATATTTGTGAGTCAGTCTAACGACAAGGTGTTTAATAGATAAGGATATGTGATGGAATCATTAGCAGGCGGCAGAGAAAATGCCATTTATCAAGACGGTGAGGCCGTGCTGCGGCCATTGTCGCCGTGGTCGCCGACCATTCACCGCGTGTTGCAGCATTTTGAGCAACAAGGCGTGCAGGGTGTACCGCGGTTTATCGACGTTGAAGGTCAGCAAGAACGGCTCAGCTTTGTCGCAGGAGAAGCGTATAACTACCCGCTAACTGGCGAAATCGCGGGGCTGCCCGCATTACACTCCGCAGCGGCTTTGTTGCGAACATTGCACGACGCCTCCGTGACATTCTTAGCGGAACACCCCGTAGAGAAGGGCACATGGATGCTGACGCCACGGAAACCGTATGAGGTGATCTGCCACGGTGATTTTGCCCCGTACAATGTGGCCTTGCAGCAAGGTGATGTGGTCGGTGTGTTTGATTTCGATACCGCACACCCTGCGCCTCGCTTATGGGATCTCGCGTATGCAGTGTATTGCTGGGCGCCGTTCAAAACCGATTCGGTTGATCGGCTCGGCACCTTGGACGAGCAAATCGCCCGTGCCAAGGTGTTCTGCGACGGGTACGGCGCCACTGCGGTGCAGCGTGAGGCGTTGCCTGCTGCGATGGTTGAACGGTTGACGGCGTTAGTCAATTTCATGCGCACGGAAGCGGATAACGGCAATGCCCAATTTGCTGCGAATATTGCCGATGGACATCATTTCGCGTATTTGGCAGATATTGCTTACATTCAACAGCATGCAGGCGCCCTTCAGCAAGGGTTGAGCGAGCAGCAAGGGTTAGGTGAATAATTTAATACCACAAACAAACACAAAGTATCAAAAAGTGATGTCAAATTGTATTATGTGATACTTATTGATCTTATTGCGCGTATCGGATTGGGTACACTTATCTCGTTCTCAGATAAGGAGTTACCCCATGAAAACCATCGCATCAAACATGTCAGCATTGACCACCTCAACCCTAAAGAAACGTGTTAGCAAAACATTGGCCTCATCCGTTGTTGCACTCAGTTTGCTGGTGGCCCAGTCGGCGAATGCGTTTGAACTTACCAGCCATGATATTCAGGAAGGTCACCCAATGGCGAAGACCTTTGAATACAACAGCTGGGGGTGTGATGGCGGTAACCAGTCGCCACAACTGATGTGGAAAGATGCGCCAAAAGGCACCAAGAGCTTTGCGATTACCGCGTATGATCCCGACGCGCCAACAGGCAGTGGTTTCTGGCACTGGGTAGCGTATGATATTCCGGCGGATGTGACTGCATTGCCTCGTGGCGTCGATATCAACAAAATCGGCGGTAAAACGGCGCGTATTGATTACGGCACCACAGGCTTTGGCGGCGTGTGTCCACCGGAAGGCGACGGCATGCACCGTTACCAGTTTACGGTTTGGGCGTTGCCAACCGCGACGTTGAATGTCGGTCCTAACACCACACCGGCAGTGATTGGTTTTACGTTGAATAATATGGCGTTAGGTAAAGCGAAACTGACCGCAACCTTTACCCGATAAGCCGTAACGAGATAAGACACGGGAGAGCGTGATGGCGCACCAATATCAAACGACATGGTTTCGTGCCGGGCAGCAACAACCGCTGCGCAATGTGCGGATCCACTCTCCCAGTCTGATCCATATTTTGTCGGGCAGTAAACGTCTGTTCTGGAAAGACAGTACGGTAGAGGTGATGTCGTCGCAGTGCTTACCGTGTGAAGCCTCGGCATCATTGAGTTTTGATAACCTGCCGCACAACGGACGGTTTCTGTCACGCATGATCAGCTTTCACTGTCAGCCGACAGAGGCTATGTTGACGTTAAGCCAAACCGTCAGTAAAGCCCGCGATCAACAGGGGGCATCGCCGATGTTTGAGGTCGATAGTGCCTTGAATGCGACTTTAGATGCCCTGTTTTCTTTTGACCTTAACACCATGAGTGAGGCGACCCAAACCTTCTGGGTAATGGGTGTGTATCAGCAGTTGGCTGAACAAGGCCAATTGCACCCGCTATTTCCGCAAGCACAAGTGACGTTCAGTCAGCAAATCAGCCTGTATGTATCCCACTCTCCCAGCGAGGAGCATGCGTTGGATGACGTAGCTGCCCATTTTGCCATGAGCCGCGCGACCTTGATCCGCAAGCTCAAACTGGAAGGGCGGCAGTACCGCGAAGTGCTAGCCGAAGTGCGCCTGAATCACGCGTTGTATTTAATGCAACACGGTGACAGCAATGTGGCGCTGTTAGCGCAATGCTGTGGTTACCAATCCGAAGGGCGGTTCAGCCAGCGCTTCAAAGGCAAGTTTGGGGTGACACCCAGCGGGTATTTAAAAACCTTATCGGCGAGTACCTAAAAAAGACAGAATAAAAAAGAGGAATCAGATGATCCCTCTTTGTGCATGTTCTGGGGGTACATGATGGTCTGTTACGCGGTCTCGGTGACGGGTCGAGGTTCACTGTTAAGGGGCTGTTTTTCAAATTCCAAGATATCCCCAGGCTGGCAGTCCAGTACTTCACACAGTTTGTCGAGCGTCGATAATCGGATGGCTTTGGCTTTGCCGTTTTTTAATACAGACAAATTCGGTTCGGTAATATCGACCGCTTGTGCCAAGGTCTTCAAACGCATTTTCCGTTTTGCCATCATGACATCTAAATTAATACGAATAGTCATCATCAGTCCTTAAATTGTGTGACGTTGTTCATCGGCAAGTCGATACCCTTCTTTCATTACCCATGCAATGATCAAGATGATGAAGCCCAGTAAGACAGTAGCCGCATCCACACCGTTAAACCCTACCACGACGAGACGTTCCCCGGGTGGGTTGTTGAACGACAGCACCACCGATATATACGTGCTATAAACGATAGAACCGCCCACCCAATAAAACACACTCTTCCCCAGCTTCTGGTAGCTCAGGGCATTATCAAGCGTAAAAATATCGTTATGTTCATAATTGCGGAAAAGACGGATCAGCACGGTTAAGGCGTACATAATAATACTGCAAAGTAACAAGCTGCCCAGTGCCGCAAAGAATCGTGTTGTGGTGGACAGCGGCATGTGCGTGTAATCCGCAATGGTTTCGGTAAACGCAATGAGGGTTAATGGCGCACCATAGGCGGTATTAACGGTTGCCCAGTAGTAACACACCATAATAGGCACCAGAACGAAAATGGCTTGAAAGAGTAGCCGTATGCGATGGCACTTTTGTTGAATAGTCGACATGAAACACTTCCTTTTGTTGAATAATGATGCGGTGACCTTAAAAGAGCGAATCTTGCCTATCAATAAAAAATTATCGCAAAACGATAAATCAAGGTTGTTTTACGATGTATCTCATAGGGGGATGAAACGGAATGTAATTGAGAGGGGGATTTTTCTTGTCAGAAGCCAAGCTAAGTAAAGAGAAGCCTGAAAATAAAAAAAGAGGGATCAAAGGATCCCTCTTGCGTCTTAGTGATGTTGTGTTTGCTTTGGTGTCTTTCTGCTGTTTTTCTTTTTCAGGTAAAAATTAGAAAACCAACTTAGAAATAAAGAAACCGGCGGTAACAGATGAAATCACCATCACAAAACCTGGGAGGATATAACTGTGGTTCACCACGTATGTCCCCAACTTGGTGGTACCGGTACGGTCGAATGACACACAGCCAATCTGGCCTGCACCCGGAACGATGAAGTCACCACAGGTTGCAGGGTACAGTGCCACCAGCATGGCCGGTGGAATACCCATCGCGGCGCCCAATGGCATCAGGGCAGAAACAGTAGCGGATGGGCTGAAAATAACCGCTGAGAAGCAGAACAGGATCAGACCGAACATCATCGGTGCGCTTTCTACCATGCCTTCAAACGTGGTTTCAAAGAATGGCTGGTACGCATTGAAGAAAGTACCTGTCATCCAAGAAATACCGAATACACCGACCACGCCGATCAAACCAGAACGGAAAACCGAGCCTGACGCAAACTTGTCACTTGGCACTTTGGCAAAGATGATCATGAACAAGGCACACGCCAGCATCACCATCTGGATCAGTACTGGGGTTGCCAGCACAACGTTTTTGCCGTCGATATCCCAAGAAGGCAATAGCGATTTGAACGTACCGAACAGGATAACCGTCGCCACACCCAAACCAAAAATCAGTACGCTGAGTTTTACGGGCTTGGTTGGAACGTACGCGGCTTTTTCTGCTTGTAGGTTTTCATCTTCATGCAGCATTTGGTATTCACCTGACGCCACACGACGTTGGAATTCAGGATCATTTTCAAGTTCAGCACCACGCTTGTACACGAAGGCACAACCACACAAGGTACCGATCACGAATGCAGGCATGCTGACCGCAAGGATCTGGAAGAAGGACACATCGTACATTGACAATGTCGCGATCATACCCGCGGTTGCCGCACTCATCGGGCTTGCTGTGATCGCAATACCAGACGCAATAACCGCCATTGACATTGGACGTTCAGGACGGATCTTCGCTTCTGCTGCCACTTCCGCAATAACCGGATAAACTGCAAACGCCACGTAAGACGTACCACAGAACACCACGAACATAGACGAAATCAATGGGCCCAAGAACGTAATGGCGCTTGGCTTTTTACGCAGCAACTTCTCTGCAATACGGACTAAGAAGTCCAAGCCCCCAGCACCTTGAAGGACACTGGTACAGGCGATAACGGCGATGATGATCAGTAGCACGGTGGTCGGTGGCGACCCCGGTTGTAGGCCAAAGCCCAGCACCAGAATACACACCCCCAAACCCCCAGCGGCACCCAAGCCAACGCCACCAAATCGGCCACCCACGCCGATACAGGTCAGTACTACAGCCAGCTGTAGCCAAAATTCAATGCTCATAGTCACTCCAAAAAAACGGGATCACCTCGCGGCAACCCCGTTGACTGTCTGTCAAACGGCCCGTCGAGCAGACGGGCGCGTGAAAAGGGGATAATTAGTTTGCTGCGATTGCTTCAGCACGTTCGATTTGTGCTTCAACCGCCTGAGGTGCCGTGCCGCCGTAAGAGTTACGTGCAGATACACACGCTTCTAGCGTGATATCTTGGTAGATATCTTCGTCGATAGACGGATGGAATGAACGGAATTCGTCAAGGCTTAGCGCGTCCAGTTTCTTGTCGTGTTTGATGCAGTAGTTCACCGCAGAGCCGACAACGTGGTGCGCTTCACGGAATGGCAACCCTTTACGAACAAGGTAATCCGCCATGTCAGTCGCGGTAGAGAAACCACGGTCAGCTGCATTACGGGTGTTCGCTTCAATGATCACCATTTTTTCGATCATCGGCGTCATGACCTGAAGTGACAGTTGCAGGGTATCCATTGAATCGTATACCGCTTCTTTGTCTTCACTCATGTCGGTGTTGTACGCCAGTGGCAGGCCTTTCATGGTGGTCAAAATGGCCATCAAGTTACCGTACATACGGCCGGTCTTACCGCGGATTTTTTCAGCGATATCTGGGTTTTTCTTCTGTGGCATGATGCTTGAGCCCGTACAGAAGTCGTCAGACAGTTCAATGAACTTAAAGTCTTGGCTTGAGAACAGCACGATTTCTTCAGACAGACGGCTCAGGTGCATGAAACAGATGGCTGCCGCGGCGTTGAATTCCACCATGTGGTCACGGTCACTGACCGAGTCAATGCTGTTGTGTGTCGGTTCGTTAAAGCCCAACAGTTCAGCGGTGTGGAAACGGTCGATAGGGAAGGTAGTACCTGCCAATGCCGCAGAACCTAATGGACACTGGCCCATACGCTCGTGCAAGTCTTCAAAGCGAGAGTAATCGCGCTGAAGCATCCAGAAGTACGCCATGATCCAATGTGAGAACAGGATTGGCTGACCGGTTTGTAGGTGCGTGTAACCCGGCATGATGACGTTCATTTCGCCTTTTGCACGCTCGATGATCACTTTCTGCATTTCGCGGATCAGTACCAAGTTTTCTTGGATCACGCCACGCATGTGCATTTTTGAATCCAGCGTGGTTTGGTCGTTACGGCTACGTGCGGTATGCAGTTTACCGCCGACTGGACCGATGATTTCAGTCATGCGTTTTTCGATAGACATGTGCACGTCTTCATCAGCGGTGTCGTAAACGAACGTGCCTTCTTCGACTTCTTTTGCAACGGCTTGCAGACCAGAAATAATCAGGTCAGCTTCTTCCTGTGTAATGATATCTTGTTTAGCGAGCATGGTTGCGTGTGCAATGCTACCTTTAATATCAATAGGGAATAAACGCTTTTCAATCATGATTGTTGCGTTAAATTCTTCAACAAGTTTATTTGTTGGCAGATCAAATCTACCGCCCCACAATTTAGAAGACATAAGAACCTCGTAAAAAATTAATAAATTAATAAATTAATAACAATATAAGA
>NZ_JAKJSN010000083.1:0-13698 GCF_050337005.1 Photobacterium japonica
AAGTCTCAATATGGTGCATTATAGAGTTTTCTTTAACTGGGCCTAAGTTTGGAAAATGCCTACGGTTATGCAAATCTACAAATGCTTGAAAACCATGAGTAGATTGATCTAATGCAGCATTTTGATTTGCAAAAACAATTAATTGACCTAAAGCCTCTAAAAATTTTCCAGCCGTGTTACTTGTTGTTCCACCACTAACAGTTGATACACAATGCCTAATAAGCATATTGTCATTATTATTTGGTTCAATATATGTAATATGGATTGCAACAGCACGAGCAGGACCGCCATTTTCAGAAAAAGATTCTCCCACTATTTGATAGTCACCAAAACCAATAGCATTTGGAGTGTACCTATAAGTAATATGAGCATCTGAAAAAACATAGGGCTGAATTGGATAATCAGCATTTCTACTTTGAGCACTGAAGGAGTCTGTTATCTTCACTAACTGAGGCATTTGAGATTGAAATTGATGACTCGTGTTTGATGATGCTCTAATGGTATTAACCAACGCTCTTGATGTGATAGCCGAAACATCAACAGTCGGTTCATCTTTAAAGTAAGTAGCAAAATCTTGTCCATCACTCATAAATTGATTAGCTAACTGGCTAGCTGTAGGTACATTATCAAGACTAAAAGCTATACATGGCAGAAAAGTAAGATTTTCATCTTCTAATTCAGAAAACAAATGAGCACTATTATTGTCAATCAACTCACCAACCAGTGGGTTAATGATAACTAATGGCGATATGTTATGAGCGTTTAAATCTCTGATTGTAATGAATAAATTATTGCAATTAGCCTTCACTGGCTCAATAATCGGCCTGATTTTTTCAGGATTTAAACTAGCAACTATCTTTCGAAGAGCTGACAACTCATGACGCTTGCCTCTCATAAACGGGAAGTACATTTTCATCTCCTAAACCAATTGATTTATTATGCATCAGTGAGAATAAAAGACTATCTTTCTCATTTCTATTAAATTGATAGCTTATTCCGATGTTTTTTAATGATTTAGGCAAAGAATTAATAAAAACGTGATCGTTGCGACGAAATTTTTTGAGACTTGCCTTGAAAAGAAAATTAGCTTCCTGCTCTGAAAGAGATAAGTAAGCTTGCTTACAGTAAGCATAAACTTTTGTATTCGGCATATCTGGAATTTCGCCTCGTACTTGTTCCGCAATGAAGGTGTACTCTGGCTTACGCAAGGTATCGAACGTAATATCGAAATCAAAATCTTCACTCACTGGAGCTTCAAGAATCGTCTTAAGTTGGTTTCTTTTCGTTAGTTCAAGAATACCAAACTTAGGTATCATTTCATAAATGTTCCGGACATGCTCTAAATGAGACTTATGCGTTACAACATATGTTTTGTCATAGGCTTTCAAGTAGGAATTAAGCTGGTCTTGAAAACGTACCAATGAATCAAATTCTGTTTTTATTTCATAACAAGTTGAATAGCCATTCACAACTAGGCAGTCAGCTATATTTTGACCTGTTCGAAGTTCACTCATCATGGAAGTGGTATTCATAGAGTGACGGCCAAGAAGGATTTTGTTGGCAATTTCATTTTTGACTACATACTCATTTCTATAGTTTTTAAGCAGCAGCGAATAGGCCAGATTGTAAAAATCAGCCATAGACATCGTTCCAGATAACTCAGGGAATATCTCAGTTACCTCATTGATAATTCCAACGTTTCCAGATACTACTTTTTTGAGCTCAGAACTATGAAATAGTTTTGCTAACGTTCGATACTTCATAATATATTTATAACACTTTTGTGTTGATTTTGCGTTGTATTACTTCTCAGCGTCACGCATCCTAGAGGTAATTCATAGTCATCGCAAGGTCATTTTTGATACATGACTCATGCATTTACAATTTCTTATGAACAAGAATGACACTACCCCACGATACGTCTAGATCACACCACAATAAAAGCCTATAAATCACAGAAGCTTAACCTCCATTATGCAGGGGGGGGAAGCTATCAAATAATTCACTCATCCATCTCCACCTTTCGCAGCTTCTCCATGACCTCATACCCCTCCACCACTGCCTGATACCCTGCTAATCCCGTACCATTGCGATTTAACGGCACACAGTGACCAATCTCTTTCATTCGGGCGGCCAGCTCTCGCTTATGCCAGTTCTTGAGTGATTCCAACACGATGTGAGCCTGACTGGCATCCAGCCACCCTACATGATCTACCCCTTGCTGACTGCCTCGGCTGGTCATTCGGCACACGTACTTATCAAGCCCCGCTTCGGAACTATCACGGACGATGCCATGCCCGGCCATGGTTATCCAAACCGCCCGGATTTTATCAATCTGAGCATGTTTGGCCTTGCCTGACTTGGGGCTTAAACGGCGTTTAAACGGTGTTTTAATCCCTCTACCTATTCGTTTGACATCCATGAATGGATTAATGTCGCGGGAGGCAGGACGCCGGGAGCGACGAAAGCCCTGCATCTCCATCACGGTCAAGACCATCTCTAGCTGGTGAATATTCATTTTGCTACAGCTGGAGTGCTCACCATTGGCAAACAGCAAAGCGCGGTAAGTGTCGTCATCCAAAGCCAGTTCACGCTTGCCTACGTGAATAAGCTGGATGAGTCGGTTGCGGTTATTCATTTCCATATAACTCCCACATTCAGGTTGCACGGATCCCTACGCTTGGGCGTGTATCAACGTTTAAATTTAATTTACAGACTGTTTTAGACTTGGCTGCTCATCAGTACCCAAGCACCACCTTGGGTAGATACCGCCCTCAATGAGAACGGCATTTCGCACTTATTCGCTGGGCGGTGGGATTTTCCCCATCACCCACAACAGGGCATCACTCACGCCTTCGGCATAGCTTTTACCTATCACCTCGGCGTTAATCTCTTCCAGCTGTTGCGCCTTATCCAGTTCATTCAGCACCGCCAACCGTGAATGCGGTGCGACGAACGGCATATTAAGGTGGCTCATCTTTTCCATGTAACCACCTACAATGCGGCTAAGTCGAGGGGGATATTCATCAACTTGCCTTCGCTGTTACGCTCACGGAAATTGAGGTAGGTTTTAGAGCCTGTCACCATGACGGCATCGGCGATGGCTTCCATGGCGTTGACCCAACGCTCGTCGTTAATTTTGTCTTTATGCTTACGCAGTGACAGGATGCGGGCGGTATTGAGGTTACCCTCGCGGTCGACTTCAAACGCGTCGTTGATCAGCACTTTGAGGTAGTCGTTGGCGTTTACGCTCCAATCCTGTACGCATTCATCAATTAGCTGTTTGGCTATCTGCAGTTCAGGGCCGAAGGTGATGCGATCTTGTACGGTGATTTTGATTTGCAGCTGACCGTCATAAGATGAGAATGAAAAGCCGCCTTTTGCACCACCGCGCTTTTTCTTGGTTTCGTACTTTTCTGCCAGCAATTCAAGGAAGGCGTAGCAATCTTCATACACTCCGCGTTTGAAGGTTTTGAGGATGTCTTGTATGCGGTGGGCCTCGGCTACGTGCTTGATGACAAAATCGTTGATTTCGATGTCGTAGTCGTCGACGGTAGTCACGGGCACTAGGCGCTGTTTGCTGTCGAGCATGTAGCCATCTGGCACGGCGGTGGGTTGGGTATTCATGTAACGTCCTTATTACTACTTGGGTTCAGTATCCGATTTTCTGACCACGCAACAACGGTTGATAGCGCTTTGAACAGGCGTCGTCTTTGGCAAACGGTGATACGGTGTCAGACGCTTTGGCCTTCTTGGCTTGTTTCGGTTTAACTTCGCCAACCCCGCGCACATTGGTGCAGTATTGGCAGATATCACGGTGTACTAACCAGCACGGCCGATCCACTTTGCAGCAGTGGCATGTCACGAATAGGCCGTCTTCTTTAATGAGCCGATAGCGGTGGTTACGTTCGCTGCCTTCTCTTGTCACAAAACCATGGGTTTGCAGGTATTTCAGTTGGTAAAGCAAAGCTCGACCGGTTAGCTCAACGATAAGGATTGACAGTTCAGGCCGTGTAAGAGGCCTTTCCCGAAGTGCCAGAACTATGCGCTTTGCTGTGTTCATGGCTACGCCCTCCAAGTCACCAAGCACCCTTCCAGCGAGGCGACATTTAACATCGCCACGTCGTGACCATGGCGGGTGGTGATGGTAAAGCCTTGGCACAGGTTTTCTGGGCGCTCAATCTCGATGACTGGGCGCAGGTTACCAACCCGTGTCGAGCGCACCTGCAAACCACACCGATTCAGGCGGCGAACGGCTTTATTAATTAGATCGGTTCTGGCGTTTAGATTACCGGTTAGGCTTGTCATGATTTGCTTCTCCTTGCGTATTTACTGCTCCATAGCAACTGGTTGTATCGGCTTGCCAGTCGCGAGAGTTCCTTTTCCAGTAGATCGTTAAGTTTCAGGGGATCCCCTTGAGCGCTGCGTCTGATGTAGGCCAGTTGGCTGTCGAGGTTATAAGCTTCGTCAGTCGGGCTGGCTCGCACGTCGATGCGCTGCGCGTTTACCGTTGGCTCTAGGGTTGAATGTGGGCACCCGGAGCGGCAGGCGCGGTGTATTTTGACTCGTTCACGATTGGCTGATGAAAACGGTTTCTTTTGGTGGTCGAGACATTCATCACGGCGAATACACCCTTTCACGGGACATTGCACGGTATAGTCCATGAGCCGCCCTTCAACGCGGGCCTGCAAGGTGTCTGTGTTGCCGGGGTAGATACCGCGTACCACCTGACTCAGCATCGAACTGCTGATGCCAAGATCTCTGGCCAGTTTGTTTTGTGTAACCTCGTCTTTGTTTAATTCAGCCTTTAAGGCCTCCAACCAATTCATGGGCGCTGCTCCTTAATAAAGGGATAGATGGCTCCGCTGTTTTGACAGCGAATGCTTGAGCCCCTAATTTCTGGGTAACGCGGTCCGAGATCGCAATTTAGGCGGAAGATGTCTCCGTCTATCGTTTGTCTGCGACGGATGATCTTCGCTTTTTCTAACGCGCGGATATATTGCCGGGTCGTTCTCTCTCCTGACTGCGCCGTCACCTGCAGATCATACAAGCCAAAGGTTTTCAGCATTCTCATGCTGTTCCATATCCGCTGCCTGACATTCGGTTTGCGGTTTTGCCATGCCCCCCACGTAGGAATGGGGCGTTTGCTGATCACTCGATATTTCATGTGGCTGTACATTTCCATGTCACCGGTTGCTTCAACCCGTTTGTTACTCTCGAACTGCCGTATATATCGCTTGGCGGCTTTCACGTTCATGCCTGTGGCTGCCGCCAATTTGGGTGCTGTAAAGGTGGTTCGGTGGTGAAGCTGACAAATAAACATCCATGCCAACTGTCGGTTCGTCATGCTGAATTCCTATCAAGCAAAGCTTCGGAGGCCATGAAATGGCTGGTCACCCCAATCATCCAAGGTGATCAGTTCAAGATCATTGGCCAGGGCCAAGGCTTCAATTTTGGTCAAACCGATGGTAATACGGCGCATTTCGCCATTGGTACTCTGGCGAAGGTGATCAAGCAATTCAGGCTCAGCTTTGATGCCATCTTCAAGCAGGTAATCTGCCATGATTTGCACATCTTCCAAGTCAGCAGGTTTGAACTCGACCCACTCAGAAATACGGTTATAAAACTGTTTGTGCGCACTGATACGGCGGGCAATTTGATCCATGCCGATAAGAATAACCGGTGTTTCGGTGCCATCGTATAGGTCGCGGATGGTATCGAGCATGCGGGTGTCATTCATCAGGTAATCCGCTTCATCAATGAAGAGTGGACGCTCGTACATGCTCATCTGCTCGATGATGTAGTCGACATTCTTGCTGATCCGGTATTTCGGCTGTGCACCAAGCTCTTCAACAATACGGCTGGTCAAGCTTGAGGTGGTGTCGTGGGCGCGAGCACTGACATAAATACCATTTACTTGGTTGTAGAGGTAGGTCGTGGTGGTGGTTTTACCAAATCCTGACGGCCCATGAACAAGCGCCATACCCGGTACACCGAGGGCGCGCTGGAATAAGGTGCTGAATGCAATTTGGGTTGCAGACACATTTTTGACTGGTGCGATTACGGGTTTCATTGCTATGATCCTTTTGGCTTGAGTCGCAATAAAGTGACTTATCTCTATGGCACGTTATGCTTGCCGGCGACGTGCCATAATTTCCTGAATTGTCCGTTTCCCAATGTGGTTTTTCTTCTTGTAGTCCTCCAAAAATGCGGTTTCTTTCTCTGTTAACTCTCGCTCTAATGACTGCTCAGCCAGATAGCGGGCCTTATCATGGATGTTCCGGTGCAGATGGTTTTTCTGTGTGGTGAGCTGTGTTTCTTTCTCTTCGAGCTGCTTTCTTACCTGCTCCAATTTCAGGAGTTCTGCCTCGCTATAAACTGGTGCTTCTTTGGTTTTCGCTGCTTTCGTTAAACCGTTCAGTGCTGGGTTGACGGTTACTTCTGATGATTGCTTGAAGGCCGCCAGCGTATTTTTGGCTTTGTCTGCCGCCAGCGATTCGGCATATTGGGTGTCGATACCGAATTCGGTTTGCAGCTTCTTGGCACTGCGGCGGAATTCTCCCAGTGCTTTATTTTGCAGCTTGCGCTGCTCGCGGAAGGCAGTAGGGTCAATCGAGCGTCCCACCAAATCAATATTCACAGCTTCAATGAAGCAATCCCAATTATCGACCGGATATAGCGTGGCGCGACCAACGTCGTTAGGGTCGAGAAAAACGCGGACTCGCTTGCGATCCCAATCAGGGTTCATCAGCTCTGGTGCGGTGTATTTGATGTTCTGTGCCGACACTTGGCCACGGATCACGCTAGCATCACCGATGTAGTTCAGTAGATAGTCCAGGCTGTGTTCATCAGCCACCACGTTGGGTCGGTAACCGGATTCGGTATAAACCTGAAATGGTGTTTTTCCATTGAGCCCTTCACGTGCGGTGTGGTTATAGCGGTGCTCTAACCAGTCATTCATCACGGTTTCGAGTTCATCTGGGGTTAAGGCCAATGCTAAAGCTTCTTGCTGTGCTTTCTTCTTGCCTTCACCTATGCGCTGAGCAAACGCTTTTGCCGCTTCAATTTGCTGACGGTCTGAGACGGAGTGGCCGATATAACCCGGCAATAACTCGAACAGCCCTTGGCTTAATGTGCGAAAGAAACGCTCGATATAGGGTTTCTCCCAGCCTGAAAACGGGTTGGCTTTCGATTGGTCGATACCCAGCATGTCAAAGATGGCGGTAACTCGTTTAGAGACGTAGTCAGAGCCGTTATCCGTTCGGGCAATCCCTCCCTCATTGGGTACGCCCCAATCAAGCAGGCATTTGCGCAGCAACAAACAGATCCCTTCCGAGCTAGAAGTCGGCGATAACAGCAATTTGACCCGACGGGTATACACATCAATGGCAGCGATAATGCTATAACGCACCAGCTTACCATTGACCCGCAACTGTACGTCGGTTGGGGTGCTATCAAACTCCCAGCAATCATTGGGGGCTTGTATCCATGGGTACATTTTGCCAAACAGCGGACGGTGCTTGCTGTTGTAGGCATCAGGGTTGGTGAGGTAGGAAAACTTAGCACCATTGTCGGCCATCCATTTAGTTACCCATCGGCCAATCGAAGAGGCACTTGGAATATCCCAGTGTGGGTAGCTCTCGTGCTTTTCTTCTATCATCCGATGCAGTACATGTGGACGCTGCGCCAGATGGGGCTTGCCCGTGATCACGGCCATCAGGTAGTTTTGAAGATCAGGCTGTTGCTCTACCTTCCCCTGACGTTTATTACCGGAATAATTCCCAGCTAACGCTGTCATACCTGATTTATCCAGTAATTCAGCCCAGCGACGACAAGTTCGCCAGCTGATCTGTTTAATCGCACTATATACCCAGCTTTCTATCCCCAACGCCTTCCGGTTGTACTCTTCAATGAATTGACCTTCTCCCACCGTGAGGCGGTTAACATCCACAAATGGCTGCAGGTACATTTCGCGTGCTTTGAGGATCACCAATTTGGCATTGGCTTTGGTTTGCTGCTCGCCAGTCAGGCTGTTAAAAGCCATCAGAGATTGCGCCTTACGCCTTTGCTTACCTTTCGCATCGAGCTTTTCAGCCAGCTTGATGTTCTTTACGGCTAGCGCGCCTTCACTGGCGGCGGCATCGGTCACACACAAATCCTTAATTTCCTGCTTGGCTAAATACGCTTTCGTCTCATCAGGTAAGCTGCTGATGTGGTATTCCGATCCTTTTCCTTTTTGTCTTTTCCTCGATTTCCACCCCTCTTTTTCAGCTCTACGTCTTACAGAAAAAGACGCATTAGGGAGTCCTGGTGCTTCTGATAGTTCTAATGCGGAGTACCATTCTTTACTCATCATTAGCCCCCATTAGTGGCACTGACAGTGTTTTGGATAGATCCATCATGATAGATTGTGATAGGCGTCTTTTAGGAAGACGACGTTGTTCAGGTGCAAAAGTGTTAATGCAATGGAGTACCGTTCTTGGGTTATAACCGTGAGCTATCGCCCAACTTCTCACTGTCCATGCCTTTGATCTTAAAGCACCTTGCAGCTGATAAGCGGTTTCTATTTCCATTTCGTTCCTCCGTGGTAATATCATAACTACGGGCTAGTTTCCCATTACGACAATAAGACGATAGTGCAAACTATATTCCCCATCAAGGACAATAAGACGCACAATTATCGTTTACAAAACCCTCCCACACTTTTGTATGAAACAAATGTAATAAAAGACACACTCGGTGTGTTTTTCTTCGTTTCTTACTTCTCAGGAATACTGGGCTAACACACTGATTTTTGGGGTATAAAATGGAAAAGCACACTCAAAGAGAGAAAAGCACATCAAGTGCTTTTGATAAGGAAGGAATCGCACACTTTTCAACTCGCCTAAAAGAGCTCATTGGGGATGAATCAATCCGCAGTTTTGGTGAAAAGGTGGGGATCACTGACAGTGGTTTAAGAAAATACCTGCCGCCGAATAGTTCTAAACCCACTTTCGACAAGTTAGTGACAATTGCCGATTACAAAGGTGTCCGACTTGAGTGGCTCGCTACAGGCCAGGGGCCAAAGTCTACCGAACCTTTCATAGATCACTTCATACCTAAAAAAGACTCCCCCATTTATAAGAACCTAAAATGGGACAATTTGTTTTCAGTGTGTGCCTATTGCAATGATACGGTTGATCCGGATGAAAATGATGCCAATGAGGCTATTAATGAAGAGTTCGTTTTAGTTCCTGGTTATCAAATCCATGTATCAGCAGGACATGGCACATCAGCTATCGATGCCCCAGTAAAGCGTTACTTGGCCTTCCGACGTAAATACATCCAGCATCGGAAACTAGACCCGAATAAGCTTGCGGTAATATTTGCCAAAGGTGATTCAATGGAACCAACGATTAAAGACAGCGATTCGCTATTGATTGACCTTAACGCCCAAAAGCCTTTGGATGGTAAGATCTTCGTTGTTCGCCTAGGTGATGAGCTTTACGCCAAGCGTATTCAAAAAAGTTTTGATGGTTCACTGCGGTTAATCAGTGACAATAAAGAATATTCACCGATAGAAGTACCAACAAATCAGCTAGACCAGCTTTGTATCATTGGCCGTGTTGTTCAACGTTCAACGGATCTTTGAACACTTCATCGTGTGCTTTTGTCAAACTGGGCGGATTGTCATTTCGCCCGACCTCTTCCCCACAAAAACACACTTTTTGCCATTTATGGTGATGTATCCATTTTAGATCAACCCAAGCCACGATCCCTTTAATCTCAAGGCCTCGCCCACGAGATCCTACTCAATCCCATCTATTCCCATATTTGTCATTCTTAGTGGTCGGTTACATTAGATACGTTTGAGCATTTAGGTGACAGTGTCACGGCTGTTGATTTTTAGAAGTTCGGACTGGTCGCGTTGAAAAGTGCGGGGATACTGGGATCTTGCCAACAGTTTAAGATCAAGTCTATGCGCTGCTGTCTGATGGCCTCAAATGCACCTTTTAGATGGTAAAAAAATGAGATCGCGACCATTGCTAATTAGATTATTGCGCTTTCGAGTGATGCATAAACATTGATTCTTTCATAGCGTCATGATGACGCYATGAAAGGGTTAGGTAGGGGGTACGACATATCGCGCTGTGCTTATTCAAACTCCATCGCGACCATGACTTTTTTCAACGCTGGCTGATAAAACACCATCACCTTATCTGCCAAACTTAAGTATTGGTTATCCCCAAAACAACCTAAAAATACAAATTCTTGCTCGGATTCTTCATCAAAATACGTGATCTCTCGTGTCGTCATGTATTCAAAATCTGGATCAGCACTATCCTCTGTCACTTCATGATAACGGTCTAATTCTGGATTATCACCCATTTCATCATATAAGTATGCATCCCAATTTTGACCTAATGGGGGTTGACCACCTATTTCAAACAGTGGGGCTTTTTTTCCAAACGCTGTCACGTGCTTATGCTGCATGAATAATTCACGCGCTTTTTGATAGTTATCAATATAATCTTCTTCTTCGTCAAATTGGGACTCATCAGCAAATTCATCATCTAATTGCCAGCCCTCTTCTTCACTAACAAAAGAATAGCTCACCGTGCCGTAGTCCCCATAAGGAATGCCTTCAACATTGGGAACTGCARTTAATACTTTTTCATTTACACGACTATCAAATTGATTATACGATAAAAGTCCAATGGGGATTAACCCCTCGCCATCATAGGCAACTAACTCATTGTCTGGAAAGGCAATGTATCCTTCTTCGTTCTGAAATATGGCTCTTTCAGCCACTTTTAGTTTCGTATCTTTAATTAAAAAAGCCATGTTATCCCTATTCTTTATTGTTTGTGTTCTTTATCACGTTAACGGTGAGTACCGAATTTACAAACCATGGTTGTTATAAAATCAGGGGTTCCTCTAAGAATTTACACTCATTAAAACTACTGACAAAAAACACCATTATATAAAGGGTGGCAAATTACAATCGGGATACGCCAATTTTATAAAGACCCTTTAACCAAATGCAGATGACAGGGACACTTTCAACCATGTCGAAAATCAATATGAAAGACTTACTGCGTCAAATTTAAGTGCGCGGGGGGGCGCACGCATCACTGATAAACTGGTATGGTTCTCCTGCCCTTCTCTACTGGTGAGCCCCCATCTCGGTTGTGTGACCGACTCGTAGAACAATTTCCGGCGATCCGTCAGGTGGAAAACGGGACATGGTGGTTGATCAAGACACTATTGTGACCGCAGCAGGGTTCAAAGCAGGGCAATTTGGCTTACCCTGACCATCACGCAGGCTTTTAAACCGGCGCAACTGCTACAATATTTCTCATAAAAGCAAATCCAAATCTCCATTTCTGCCTGGCACGTTACACTGCGTGCCGTTTGAATTACCCACCGCGATAAATACTCCTAAATGGCGTAAGTTCTTTCGTTGGCTAAGTCGGGATAAACTATCCGGTCCTTTCTTTCATTCCATAAATAATCGTTTTATTCTCCCTTGACCTGTCTACGGCTTTACAGTTTATGCTTACGCTATTCTTAAGCAGCACACGAACGATAAAACCATGAACAAGGACACCACCATGCATTACGGCCTGTATTCCCCTGAACAGACCACTGACATTTGCCAGCTTTTTACCCAAACATTTAGTGATTCAGAGGGCGAAGCCGAAGGTAAAGTGATTGGCGAACTCGTCACCGCATTATTTGACACCACGCCAGAGCACGATCGCTTCGTGTTTGTGGCAATGGACGAACAAACGATCGTCGGCAGTATTCTGTTTACCCGTATGACCTTTGACGAGGCACCAAACACCACCGCGTACTTGCTTTCTCCTGTGGCGGTACATACTGCGCATCAAGGTAAAGGCATTGGGCAAGCGTTGATCAATGCCGGTTTAGCGACATTGAAACAACACGGGATCACACTGGCCTTCACCTATGGGGATCCGGATTTTTACAGCAAGGTGGGCTTTGAGCGCATCACAGAGGCACAATACCCGGCACCACAACCACTGAGCTACCCGCACGGCTGGTTGGCGCAATCACTCACCGAAATGCCACTCGCGGCGATTGCAGGGGCGTCTCACTGCGCACCGGCGTTAAATAATCCGGCATACTGGTAAGGCTTTCCCACACAAGGCAACGCACATGTACCGCATCTCACAATTGGCCGACAAACTGGGGATCTCCCGCACCACGCTGCTGTACTACGAAAAGCTGGGGCTCATTAAAGGGCGCCGGTTGGATAATGGGTACCGCAGCTATACCGAGCACGATGTGCAACGGCTGACGTTGCTGCAAAACCTGCAAGCAGGCGGACTGACGTTAAAAGAATGCCAAGCTTGTTTAGAGACGAAAGTGGAACGCCACATGCTGGCCGAGCGTTTACGCCTGTTAGATGAGGAGATCGCCCACAAACAACAGGCGCGCCAGCTTCTCGCCGCCATGTTGGGGGAAAGCAGCCTGACGGACTGGCACCAAACGCTGGAGCAACAGGCACCGGATGCCCACCTCGCGTGGTTAATAAAGCAAGGCTTTGATGAAAAACAGGCCATGCGCCTAAAATGGTTATCGAAAGACATGAATACACACGAACAATACATGGCGGACTTCATGCTCGTCTTTAATGGCTTGGAACGCTGGGGGCCAGGCTCTGCCGCCGATACCCTCGCAGCCCTCAAGCATGTGCCGTATGCGCCTCAGGCGATACTCGAAATCGGCTGTGGCAAAGGCGTGGCGACACACGTGCTTGCGGCACTGGTATTTGCAGAGCACACCACCGCCACCCTCACCGCCGTCGACAATGAAGCCGGAGCCTTAGCCGCGCTGACTAACACCCTCTCGCAATCGGGTCTGGCTGATCGCGTCACCACGGTATGTGCCAACATGGAAGCCCTGCCGTTTTCCCCCGCCAGCTTTGATCTGATCTGGAGCGAAGGCAGTGCCTATATCATGGGCGTCGAAGCGGCATTGCAAGCATGGCGACCGTTGTTGTGTGACAAGGGTATGTTGGTGTTCAGTGATTTGGTCTGGCGAGACCATGCATCACAAACCGATGCACACGCGTTCTGGCAACAAGAATACCCTGACATGACGACCGTGGCGGTACGTTCCGCACAGGCACGCGCCGCAGGCTTTACGGTGCTGGGCAGTTTTGCGCTCAGTGATGCCGCTTGGCAAGCGTATTACGGCCCGTTGAAAGCACGGATCGAGGCATTACACGCAGCGTTGAGGGGGTCAAAAGCCAATGAAGATATACAGAAAGAGTTAGCGGCCTTCGAGGCGCGCGATGGGGCATTTGATTATCAGATGTTTATTTTGCAAGCCACCTAATAGGGGTTAGGGGCAGGGCGTCCGCATGAGCGCTTAATTTTTAGCCATTGACGTCAATCCGGCCACAAGGACTTGCTCCAAGAAGGCAGGTTTCATCATGCAGCGTTTCTGTTTCATCGGTACGCTAATCTTGGTTGGTTCAGCTCTGAGCATGTTAAGTGCCATGTGCCTTAACCCCGCCAAGTTTTCAGCTGCGTTTTCTCGGTAAATCTGGCAAGCATCTTCCCGCATACTGACATCTAAAATCCAATGCATGGACTCAATGCCCCAGTGGGCTCGGATAGCCTCTCCTGCCTGCTCTGGGGTCAGGCTAGCTGAACTGATGTAGTAACGGTACTCCAACTCTGGCTC